>JAHFSL010000161.1 GCA_023265785.1 Candidatus Coatesiibacteriota bacterium
CCGTTCGACCTCGGCATAGTCAATCCGGCCGGTGCCCCGCGAGACCCCGTAGCCGACGATGTTGAACCACTTCCCGGAAAAGTTCAGCTTCTGGCCGTGGGTCAGATGGCCGCCGCAATCGAGCGACATCCCCAGCACCGTATCGCCCGGATTGAGGAAGGCGAGATAGACGGCAAAGTTGGCCTGGGCGCCCGAGTGCGGCTGGACATTGGCGTGCTCCGAGCCGAAGATGCGCTTCGCCCGGTCAATGGCCAGCGTTTCCACCGCGTCGTACCACTTGGTCCCGTGGTAGTACCGGCGGCCGGGATACCCCTCGGCGTACTTGTTGGTCAGCACCGTCCCGGCGGCCTCCAGCACGGCCGGGCTGACGTAGTTTTCGGAGGCGATCAGGACGATGGAGTCGCGCTGGCGCTGGAGTTCCGAGCCGATGAACGACGCGAGCCGGGGATCGGCCTTCCGCAACTGGGTCAGCGCCAGCGAATCCACCCGGGGCGTGCTCATGAGGGCGTTAGCATATCAGAATCGCGGCATGGCCAGACTGCGCTGAAGCGTCCTGTGCGCGAAGGTTAAGACCAGCAGGGGCGGCAGGAGGGCGAAGATCATCGCCGCCGCCAGGATCGGGGTCGAAGCCCAGCCATTCATCTAGAAGATCAGGACCGGCAGGGTCCACTGGTCGCGGGATTGGCCGACGATCAGGGCCCACATGAAGTTCGAGTACGACCAGAGGAAGGCGTACAGGCCGACCACCGCCAGCATGGGCCGGGCCAGCGGCACGGACACCGTCCAGAAGAGGTGCCACTCCCCCGCGCCCTCCAGCGTGGCTTCCTCAAAGTACGACTTGGGTATCGAGTCGAAGAAGCTCTTGAGGAGGTAGACGTAGTACCCATTCACCGCGGTGGGCAGGACGAGCGCCCAGACCGTGTTGAGCAGGCCGGTGGCGCGCAGGAGAATGAAATTGGGGACCGCCATGGCCTCAATCGGGAACGCCGCGAGCGCCAGGAAGAGGACGAGGCTCATCTGGAGAGGCCCCAGGGCAAACCGCGAGAGGACATACGCCGCCGACCCGTTGACCGCCACCGCGAGGAGGGTGAACAGCAGAGCAAACCGGGCCGTGTTCAGGATCGCGTCGGAGGCATCGGTCATGAGGGACCAGACCCGCCGGTAGTTCTTGAAGACGAGTTCCAGCGTGAAGCGCATCCGGTGCTGTTCCCAGTCCAGCCGGTCCATTTCGGCCTGCGGCCAGGCCACCGTATCGAGGGAACCCACGGGGATCCCGAAGGCCGCGGCCGCCTCCGCCGTCGTCCCGAACTTCGCATGCAGGGCCCGGCGCCACGCCCGCTCGGCGGTTGCCAGCCTGAGGAAGGTCGCCGGCACCGTCCGGACAAACGCATCCCAATCGGCGAACGCGGTCGCGGACTCGCAATTCTGCGCGAGGACGGCCAGCGGAATGTGTGCGCCCGCCGAGCCGTACACCCGGTCCACGCCCTCCACCGACCCGTGTCGGGCCAGCAGGAACCGGCGCCAGGCGTCCTCCAGGGGCGGCGTCACCACCAGCTCGATGAAATACGGGGAAAGCGCCTTGCGCACGTATGATTCCCACACCGCCCCCTCCCGACCCGGCGGGACCGTCTCCGCCAGCCGGACCTCTCTCCATCCCTGCCACCCCGTGCCGAAGGTGGCGTTGACCTTCGCAAGGTCCGCCGTTCCCGGCTGGGCCTGGAGCCAGTTCCGCCACACCACATCACCCAGAATGGGCAGGCGCCAGGCGGAGGGCAGTCCCGCCTCAAGGAACCGGGTGTACTCGGCGGCCCAGGAATCGCCGGCCACCCAGCCGGGCCGGTCGGTCATCTCCGGCAGGTCCGGCACCTTGACATACGGAAAGGCGAGGAACCCCGTGGCGAACTTGGCGTTGACCGCGGCGATGGAGTGGAAGCGCCGCTTCAGCCAGTCCTTCCACGCCTCGTCGGAGAGGCCGGTAAAGGCGGCCAGGTCATGGCCGCTTCCCCCCCGGTAAAAAAACCAGCCGGTGAACAGGGGGTGGACATGCGACCACGGCAGGGTGCTGACGGCCTCCAGCCCCAGCCGACCCCGGGCGCGCCAGTCCCCCGCGAGGGGCGGCACCGCCTCCAGCCCGAGGATGGTCACCGTATCGTCGGCCTCCACCCCGTACAACTCGTTGAATCCGGTCATGCTGGGCCAGTAGTCGTACCGGGTGGCCAGGTAATGGACATACATCCGCCGGGCGCTGTGCAGGTGACGCAGGTCCGGCCACTTGCGGCCGTTCCACCAGTCGTCAATGTCGCCGAAGGAAAGCGCCAGCATCATGATGAAGGGAACGAGCACCGCCAGCCCCAGCAGGGCCGTCAAGGGGAAGACGGTCGCCTGGACGATCCGTTCGTGCAGGCCGGCGCGCTTGAACGGGAGCATCAAGGGCACGGCCTACTCCCCCGCCACCCGCAACTGGCCGGTGCGCACGGCCCGCATCTGGTAGATCGAGAAGACCAGGATGACCGCGACCAGCAGCCATACCTCGGCCATGGCGTAGCCGAACCGGATTCCGACATAGGCTTGGTTGAAGATGTCCAGCCCGACGATGTAGGTGGCTCGCCCCGGCCCGCCGCCCGTGAGGAGGAAGACCTGCTCCGCGGTGCGCACCGAGGTGATCAGCCACCCCACGGCGTTGATCCCGATCAGCGGCGCCAGGTGCGGCAGGGTCACATGGCGGAACCGGTCCGCCAGGCCCGCCCCAGACAGCTCGGCTTCCTCGTACAGGGACTCGGGCACCGCGGAGAGGCCGGCCAGGTAGGTCAGCCCGGCGACGCCCAGCGTGGCCCAGGCCCCGGGGAGCGTGACCGCGAAAAGGGCCGTGGCCGGCTCCTTGAGCCAGGAGCGCGGCGCCACGCCGAGGAACGCGGCCAGCTGGTTGAACGGCCCTCCCGGGTCGAACATCTGCTGCCAGAGAATGGCAATCACGACCGCCGAGGCGACGGCGGGCAGGAAGAAGGCGGACCGCACGATGAGCTTGCCCACGGGGAATGAGGACAGCACGATGGCCAGCACCAGCGGCGCGATGAAGCCGAACATAAACGAGAGCCCGATGTAGAGCACGGTGTTCCGGAGAACGAGGGCGGTCAGCGGATTGACGATCACATCCAGGAAATTCCTGGCACCCGCGAAGTCGCCGCCGTGGCGCAGGACATGGGTGAACAGGCTCATCTTGAACCCGAGGACCAGCGGCACGACCCCGAAGCACACGGCCAGCGCCGCCGCGGGGGCGAAGAGGGCCAGGACAAACCGCCACCGGGCCGCGTTCATCCCCGTCATCGGGGCATTCCGGTAGAGGACCATCTCGTCGCGCAGGGCCGCCACGAGCCGCCACAGGCCGTAGAGCAGGGCCCCCGCGAACACGGCAAGGACCGCCCAGCCGATCGCGTTCCCCGCGGTTCCGGTGCGCCGGGTCTTCTGGTGGACGGTTTCGTCGAACTCCCGTTGGGCGGCGGCGAGCACCGTGGCCGGGTCACCGGTGCCCAGCAGGAGGCCCTTGAGGCCCGGACCGAGGATCGCGACCAGCGCCGCATACTCCGGATCCGGCGGCAGGGGACGCGCGTGGTCCCGGGCGGCCCGCATGACCGTGGCCCAGTGGGCCGGCAGGACTTTTGCCGCTGGATCGGCGGGGTAGCGGGCACACCAGGACGAGGGCATCCGGCCACCCTGCCGTACGAGGGCGGCGAGCCACTCGGTCTCCACCGCGGTCCCGCAACCGGTCGCCTCCGCATGGAAGGCGAACGCCAGCGACCGTCGGGCCCCGCGCAGGTAGGAGGGGATGACCGCGATGGTCCCGGCGGCGTACCAGGAGAGTGGCCGGTCGGGGGAAAATCCCGGAACGGGCGCAAGCACCGGCTGGTGGGGCTGGAGCGGGTCATTGTCGCGAAACTCCGCCGCATCTCCCCACATTCCGGCATCCAGGTCGCCCTCGCTGATGACGGCCGTGGCCACCTGCCCCTTGGCAAAGGCATGCCGCAGGGTCTTGTCCGAGTCGGCCACCAGGAGGGTGGCGGGCGCGGCACCTGCGAGCGCCGTGCCCAATCCCGCCAGGGCCGCGGCGGCGCGGCGCGCCCCGTCGGAAGCCAGGTCCACCACCAGCCCTTCGCCGCCAGGCCGGCAGGGCTCCACGCCCGCGTCACGCGCCAGGGTGAGCCACCAGGCCACGAGGGACGCTCCCTCGGTGATGCCGAAGCCGGCCCGCTTGCCGGGCACGGCGGACCGGGCGGCAAACGCCGCCAGCTGGTCCAGGGACCGGGGCAGGGCGCGATCCGTCAACCCGGGGAGGGCCTCCCGCGATCCCGCCAGGTGCGCGATCTCGGCATCGAACACCAGGCCCCAGTCGTGCCCCTCCAATTTAAGGTCAGCCGTGAGCGAGTCCGGCCAGCGGGCGCGCTCCTCCCAGTTCTCCACATCCTCGTCCACGGGCTGGATGAGACCCTCCCGGACATAGCCGGCCAGCTCATCAAACCCAAGCCGGAACAGGTCCGGTCCGGCATTGGCGGCCAGGCTCATGACCTGGGCGGCCCCCCAGTGCTGGCCGGGAAGCCAGAGCCGCTCAAATTCGTGGACGTCCACCTCCGGATGGGCGGCCAGGAACTTTTCGAACGCCAGCCGTGGTGCCACGTTGGTGACATTGCCCGCCGCCTTCCATGGCACGAGGCCCAGTTGGGCCGACAGCACGGTTTGAGCGGCAGCCGCGGGACCCGGTGCCGTGAGCAGAAGGACGGCGGCCAGCCCCGCCCACGGGGTGGGGCGGGACGGGCTCCTCATGACCGGCCGGCCTCCCCCGCGATGAGGCGGTCCAGCGCCGCCAGGTCGCCCGGGGGAAGCGCCGCGCCTCGTCCGCGCGGTGGCCACCCGCGACCCCGAACCGCACGCGCGAAGCGGCCCACCGCTTTGGCGAAGACCCGGCGGCCGTCGGCCCAGGCCCGGGCAAACGGGGGCGGCACCGGGGAAAGCCCGACCAGGTCGTGAAAGACGAGGATCTGGCCGTCGCAGTCGGGACCCGCACCGATCCCGATCGTGGGACACGCGACGGCCGCGGTGATTCGGCGTGCCAGCGAGGCAGGCATGGCCTCCAGCACGATGGCAAAGACACCCGCGCGGTCGAGAGCGACTGCGGCCTGCCAGATCCGGGCGGCCGCGGCGACCGTGACGCCCTGCGCCCGGTATCCCCCGTATTCGCGCACCCGCTGGGGGGTCAACCCGACATGGCCCATGACGGGGATGCCCTGGGCCACCATGGCGTTCACCATCGGGAGGACCTCCAGGCCCCCTTCCAGCTTGACCGCATCGGCGCCCTCCTTCAGGAATCGGCCGGCGTGGCGCAGGGCGTCCGCCGGACCCGCCTGGTACGACATGAAGGGCAGGTCGCCGACCAGCAGGGCCCGGCGTGTTCCCCGGCGCGCGGCGCGCAGGTGGTGCACCATCTCGTCCATGGTCACGGGCAGGGTGTTCTCGTACCCGAGCACGACATTGCCCAGCGAGTCCCCGACCAGAATCACCTCCACGCCCGCCGCCTCGACCAGCGCCGCGGTGGGCGCGTCATAGGCCGTCACACACACCAGCCGACCTTCCCCCTTCCGGCCGCGCACCCGCGGCACGGTCATCCGGACCGGCGCCGCTACCTTCCCGGCCACGTCAACACCAGGTCGCGGGCGGCCTTCACCTCATCCAGCCGGCCCACGGGGGTCGTGTGGGGTGCGGCATGGACGAACGCGGGATCCTCCGCCACAATGGTTTCCAGGGCCTTGATGAAGGCATCCAGCGTCGCGCGACTCTCGGTCTCGGTGGGCTCGACCATGATGGCCTCCTCGACGATGAGGGGAAAGTAGACCGTGGGGGCATAGAACCCGAAGTCCAGCAGGCGCTTGGCCAGGTCGAGCGCGGTGATGCCCCGCTTCTTGAGCGGCCCGGCGGTCAGCACCACCTCGTGCATGGACGGGGCCTGGTAGGCGGCGGGAATGAGGGGCTTGAGGCGGGCGCGAATGTAGTTGGCGTTCAGGACCGCATGCCGGGACACCTCCCGCAGGCCGTCGGCACCGTTGCGCACGAGGTAGGCCAGCGCGCGGACCAGCAGGCCCGCATTGCCGTAAAACGCGTTCAGCTTGCCGATGGACTGCGGCCGGTCGCAGTCCATCG
>JAHFSL010000641.1 GCA_023265785.1 Candidatus Coatesiibacteriota bacterium
CCTGGAAATCCTCCGCCGCCTGCCGGAATTTTCGGCGCTGGGCCGGCCGCTCCTGGTGGGGCCGTCGCGCAAGGCGTTCATCGGCCAGGTGTTGGGCGGCCTGCCGCCCGCCGAGCGCGGGGACGGCACGGCCGCCGCGGTGGCGCTGGCGGTGGCGGGCGGGGCGGCCATCCTGCGGGTCCATGACGTGAAGGCCATGGCGCGGGCGGCCCGGGTGGCGGCGGCCATCGCCGGCCGCGGCGGCTGACGCCCCGCGCCTTCGTGACGGGGCTTACGGCGCTGGCGGTGGCTTGGTCGTTGGTGTGCGCGGCGCTGGCGGCACGGGTCGTCCCGGGCTGGCGAGACCTCATGCCGGGCTTCTGGGAGGCGATGGGACAAGCCGATCCGTTTGCTTGGGGAGCGGTAGGGACCGCCGTTGTCGGCCACGCGGTGGCGCTCGCGGCCATCGTGGTCGCGGTGGCCGCGGCGGCTTCCGCCGGAAGGCCGGTCGCGCGCTGGTTGCACCTGCCGTCCGGACCGGCGTCCCGGTGGTTGACCGCGGTTGGATCCGGATTCGGCGTGGTTGCGCTGGCCCAGCACGGGATCGGGCTGGCTTCGCTCTTTGACCGGCGCGTGCTGGTCGCCGAGGCAGCAGTCCTGCTGGGGCTGGGCGCGGTCCACCTGGCGACCGTCCGTCCGTGGCGGTTTCTACCCCGTCCTGGCGCGGCCGGCCGGGCCCCGGCGGTCGTGGCCGCCGGCTGCCTGCTGGCGGCGTTCGCGGTATCGCGCCTGCCAGACACGCACGAGGACGCCCGCGCGTCCCATCTCGCCGCGCCGGAGGAATACCTCAAGGCGCGGAAAATCCACAGTCAGCCTTCCTTCGTTTCCTGGCATATGCCCCTCGGGGCGGAGATGATTTTTGCGCTGGGCTGGGTGGTGGATGACATCGAGGGTGCCAAGATCGCCAATGTCGCGGCGGCGTTCACCGGGATCGCCGCCACCGGGCGGCTGGCGGCTGCGGTGGTCGGAACGCCGGCCGCCTGGTGGGCGGCGGCGCTGACGGCCGCCGTGGGGCTGATGGTGGAGGAATGCTGGGAGGTGAAGAACGATCTCGTGCTGACGATGCTGGTTGCGCTCGCCGGCTGGTGTGCCGTCGAGGCGGTTGCGGGTCAGCGGCGGTGGTGGCTGGGGGCGGGCTGGTTCTTCGGGCTCGCGGCCGGCGTCAAGTTTTCGGTCGGATTCGCGGCCGGCGGATTCGTGGCGGCCCTGATCGCCGTCCGGGTCCGGCCGGCCGCGCTCGCCCTGCCGCTCTTCGCCGCGGGGTGCGCCGGATGGCTGGGCGCCTCATGGCTCTTCCTGGGGAACCCGGTCCATCCCTTCCTGTCGGGGATCTTCCCGGATATCGCGTGGAACCCTGCGTATGACGTGGCCCTTTCCCGGTTCTGGCTTGCCACGGCTCCGGGCGAATCAAAGGCGGCCGCGGACCGTCTGGCCGGGGTGTGGCGGTCATGGGGAGACCCCGCCGTCGGAACGCCCGCGCTCCTGGCCCTCGCGCCGCTCGGCTTCCTCGCCGTGCGGGGAACGCCCGCCGCGTTCCTGCGCTGGTGGCTCGCCGGGTCCTATGCGCTCTGGGCGATGTCCGGCCGCAACGCCCGGTACCTCCTGCCGCTGGTCCCCGCGCTGGCGGTCTTCGCGGGCGCTGCGGCCGCGGCCCGATCGCGAGGAGGGCGGGCGTGGCTGGGGGCCACGTTCATCCTTGCGGCGATGGGAGCTGCGCGCCTCGCGGTGCCGGACGGCTGGCGGTACCTCGCGGGCCAGATGACCCGTCCCGCGTTCATGGTCAGCCGGTTCACGACCTGGGAGGACGCACGTCGGTGGGTCAACGCCCACACCGGCCCAACCGACGGCCTCCTGATGACGGGAGAGGAACGGCGCCTGTGGTTCACGCCCCGGATTCCCGCGGCGTTTCTCGTGTCCGAGCCGATCCCCTGGCGGCTCGCGCGCGACGCGGTCACCGCGGCCCACATGCGCAAGCGTCTCCGCCAGCGCGGTCTGGGCTGGTGGCTTCACAATGTGGTCCAGTCCGAGTTCCGCGCACTCTCGTGGTTTCCGGGCCCT
>JAHFSL010000642.1 GCA_023265785.1 Candidatus Coatesiibacteriota bacterium
CCAGCGGGTCATGATCGCCATCGCGCTGGCCGCCAAACCCGCCCTCTTGCTGGCCGATGAACCTACCACCGCGCTCGATGTCACCGTCCAGGCGCAGATCCTCGACCTGCTCGACGCGGTGCGAGCCGAAACCGGTATCGCGGTGCTGATGATTACGCACAACCTCGAACTCGTCCGCGTCCGCGCCGCCCGCACCGGGGTGATGTACGCGGGCCGGCTGGTCGAAGAAGCCTTGACCGCTGACCTGTTTCGCACGCCCCGGCATCCCTACACCCGCCGCCTGCTGGAGTCCCTGCCCGCGGCCAACCGCCGCGACCAGCCGCTGGCCGCCATTCCGGGCGCAGTCCCGGCGGCGACCGCCTATCCGGCGGGCTGTCGGTTCCATCCACGGTGCGCCGAGGCCATGCGGGGGTGCGCCACGCAGGACCCCCGGGAGATCACCCCCGCCGCCGGCGCCCGCGTGTCATGCCATCTGCAGGACGCGCGGTGGGGCGGTGATCGCACCCCCATGCCGCCCCGCCCCGAACCTGTACCCCTAGGACGGTCCCCGGCCCCCCCCGCCGCCAAACCCCTACTGGTGATCAGCGGACTTCAGGTGTACTTCCCCATCCGCGGGGGCGTCCTCCAGCGCGTCCGGGGGGCGACCCGGGCAGTGGACGGCGTGGACCTCACCGTCCCCCGCGGCGCCATCACCGCGCTCGTCGGGGAATCCGGCTGTGGCAAGACCACCCTGGGCAAGGCGGCGCTCCGGCTGGTCGAGCCGACCGCAGGGTCCGTCCGATTCGGAGGCGTGGATGTCGCCCGCCTGCCCCCCGCCGACCTGCGCGCCTACCGCCGCCGGATGCAGATCATCTTCCAGGACCCCTACGCCTCGCTCAATCCCCGGTTGACGGTTGGCGAAACCGTCGCGGAGGGCCTGCGGGCCCACCGGCTCGCCCCTGACGGGGCCGCCAGCGACGCCCTGGTTCTGGCGGCACTGGAGACCGTCGGCCTGCCCACCGAAGCCGCCGCCCGCTACCCGCACGAGTTTTCCGGCGGCCAGCGCCAGCGCATCGGCATCGCCCGCGCGCTGGCGGTGAATCCCGAATTCATCGTCTGCGACGAAGCCACCAGCGCCCTGGATGTCTCGGTCCAGGCCCAGATCCTGAACCTGCTCCGCCGCCTCAAGCAGGACCTCGGCCTGACCTACCTCTTCATCACCCACGACCTCTCCCTGGTGGGCTACCTCGCCGACTTCGTCGCCGTCATGCACGAGGGCCGCATCGTCGAACACGGCCCCTGCGAGGAGGTCTTCAGCGCCCCCCAGCACGCCTACACGCGGACCCTGCTTGCCGCTATCCCCGGTACCACAAGGGGTACGTCATGACTCGCCTACCGGCGCGGGTCCTGTCCGGTGGAGGGTTGCCGACCGTAAAGGCTCAACTACTCAACGGTCGTCAACCCTCCCCCGGCCACCCGCGCCGATGATCACGCTCCTGACCTGGATTCTCGGACTTGGAGTCGTGACCCTCCTGGGCAGTCTGTCGGCGCGCAAGTATGACCGGCCGACCCTGCTCGCGGCCATGGCGGCGGCCCTGGCGGCCTGCGGTCACCTCCTCCCGTGGCCGCTCACCCTTCCCCAGGGCTTTCCCGGCCCCATTCCGCTGGGCGCCATGCCGCTGGCGGTCGCGTTCCTCCCGCTGTGCGCGATCAATGAGAAGTTCGGGCAGAAGGAGGGCCACCGGGCCGCCCTGTTCCTCACAGTGGGGGGGGCGGTCGGGGCGCTGATGCATGCGTGGACCCATACCATTTCACTCTGGGCGCCCGGCGGCGTGGTCACGGCGGCCCCGCCGGCTCCGTTCACGCCCTGGATCGCGATCGCGGCCCTGATTGGGACGCTCATGGGCGCCAATGCGTGCGTCGTGTTGTATCATATGGCCCGGGTGTTTTCCGGGGAGCGACACCTCTGGCTTCGGCCGGTCCTTGGAATCCTCGGGGGAGGGCTCGTGGAATCGTTTGTGTACCTGCCGCTCGCGTTCGCCGGCCGCGATCCGCTGGCCCCTTTCCTGGCCGGCCGCGCAACACTCTGGGCGCTGGTCACCCTGGCCTTCATTCC
>JAHFSL010000162.1 GCA_023265785.1 Candidatus Coatesiibacteriota bacterium
CTGGTCATCGCGCTCGTCATCCGGTCCTTCGTTGTGGAGCCGTTCAAGATCCCGTCCTCCTCGATGGAAGACACCCTCCTCATCGGTGACCACCTCTTCGTCAACCGCTTCCTCTACGGCCTCAAGATCCCGTACCTGTCCGCCCGGCCGCTGGCCCTGCGCAAGCCCAAACGGGGGGACATTGTCGTGTTTGTGCCCCCCCACCAGCCCGACAAGGATTTCATCAAGCGCGTCATCGGGACCCCCGGCGATACGGTGGAGATCCGCAATCAGGAGGTCTGGGTCAACGGGAGCCGGCTGGTCGAGCCGTATGTCGTCCACAAGGACGTTGGTCCCTGGCGCCGCCTGTCCATCCCGCGCGACCAGATGCCCAAACTCGTCGTGCCGCCGGGCAAGTACTTCATGATGGGCGACAACCGGGACCGGAGCGAGGATTCGCGGTTCTGGGGCTTCGCCTCCTTCGAGAACTTCAAGGGGAACGCCTTCCTGATCTACTTTTCCTGGAACACCGACCCGGCCGTCCCGCTGTGGGACCTGATCCACAAGATCCGGTGGCGCCGGATGTTCAACCTGATCCGCTGAGACCCTAGGGCGGCCCCCCCGGCCCCGGCCCGCGGGCCATCCGGTCGGCCGCGGCGGAATCACGCGCGGCCTCAAGGGGGTCGAGCGCCAGCGCGGCCGCCTCGCGGTACCGGGACGCCGCCAGCCCGAATTGCTTTCGGGCGCGGGCGAGGTCGGCCTGGTTTTCCCGGACCCAGGCCAGCCGGCTCCGCCGGCGGCGTTTCGCGGTCTCGGTGACGGGATCGGGTTCGAGCCACGCGGCCGCGGCATCCAATTGGGCGGCGGCGTCGGCGACCCGGTGCCGGCCCGCCAGCCAGGTCGTCCGGGCCATGGCGATGCCCGCCAGGTTGATCCGGACATCGTCCTGCTGGGTCGTGTAGATGTCCAGGCACCGCCGGAGGACCGCTTCCGCCTCGTCCAACCGGCCGAGCTCCATGGCCGCCAGCCCCGAGGTGGGCAGGCTTTCCGCGTCCGGCGTTCCGTCACGCACCACCGGCGCGAGGACCCGGGCGGCCTCCGCCCAGCGGCGCTGGGCGCCCAGGGCGTAGCCCAGTTCGCCCCGGAGGAACAGGACGTCGGGGAATCTCCGGACCAGGTCGCCCAGCAGGGCCACACATTCCGGCAGGCGGTCCTCCCGGCGGGCCGTGTTGGCCGCGAACAGCACGGACGCGGCGCCCGGCAGGTGGAACACGGTGCGGTTCGGCGGGCGGCGGGGCTGCCGCGCCACGCCGTACACGCAGTACCCGCCGTTGATGAAGTCGCACCGGGGGGAGGCCCAGGTCCGCGTGAGGCCCGCCCGGCAGAAATCGGCGTACAGGCGGACCATCCGGTCGGTCCACTGGAACGGCGCATTGCGCTTGAGGATCCATTCCGCGGAGACATAGTTGTACACGAGCGCGTCGGCGCCCAACTGGTGGAGGCGGTGGAAGACTCCGGCCACGGTGAACGATTCGGCGAGGGTCCGGTACATCAGCGGCGTCTCGGCCTGCGCGCCGTCGTAGAGGATCCGGGCCGGAACCGGCCAGGTCTTCCACTCGCCGACCATGATGACCCGGCGGGAATTCATGTGCTGCAATTCATGGCGCGTGTCCTCATAGGTCGTAAAGGCTTCCGCGGTGACGGCGGCGGGGTCGCGCCGCGCCTGCCCCCACGCCAGGTGCAGGAGCGGCGCATTGGCGAGCCGGCCGACTTCCACGGCCGCAAGGATGGCCAGCCCCGCGGCCCGGAAGCGACGGGGGACGCGGTGGGCCTGGGTGCCGGCGAGCCAGGCCAGCCACCAGTCCCCGGGGATCAGGAACCGGGGCAGGTGGCCCGTGGCGAGCACCGCGAGTGCGCCGACCACCACAGCCAGCGCGCCGGTCCGGGTGGCGGGAAGGAGGAGGAGGCCAGGAAGGGCGAGAAGGAGGGGCAACTCCAGGGAGGCCATGGCCTTGATCCATGCCATGGGCAGGGTGGAGAGCACCAGCGTCTCCGGATCCCAGCTCTCCAAGGCGAACTCGCGCAGGGTGGCCGCGTTACGCGGGCCCCAGTCCGGCGAGGGCCAGAGGCTCGCGGTGAACGGATAGACGGGCGTCCCCGTGGCCAGCCACGATTTCGCGACCCAGGGGAGGAGGGGGAGGGTGGTCAGCGCGAGCGGTCCGGCGATCCGGCGGACCGGAGTCGGGGTGCGCCACCGTCGGGCGACCACCAGCGCCACGGCCAGCGGGACGAGCGCCGGGCCGTACACCACCTTGGCGGCGATCGCGGCGCCCATCAGCACCATGCCACCCTCGACGGCGCCGTCCAGCGCCAGCAGGGCGCCGGTCACGCCGAACGCCCCGGCGGCCGCATCGCTCTTGGCCACCGAGACCAGCCAGGAGAGGTAGAAGGACCCGAGGGCCAGGAGCAGGCCGGCCATGGCCCCGTCCGGGTCGCGCCGGGCGAGCCGCCGGCCCGCGAACACCGCGGCCGCCGCGGCCGCGTGCCAGGCAATGAGTGCCCGGGCGCCACGGGAATCGCCGAAGCCCAGCGGCAGCGCGAAGAGCAATTCGACGGGTAAAGGAACGTGGAAGGTGAAAGGCACCTGGGTGAGCAGGGCCCGGTGCGCCAGCAGGAATTGCCACGGCATCCCGAGATGGTAGACCACCGCATCCGATTCGAATTCGGGGGCGAGGACGGGGAACACCGCAAGCAGGGCGGCCACCGCCAGCGCCCCGCCCCGCCACCGGCCCAATCCGGCGAGCGGGCCGAGCGCCCGGACCAGCAGGAACCCGCGGCCGGCCGTTCCGGAGCCGGCGAGCGCGGCCGTCACGGTGACACCCGCAAGGACCGCCGGCTGGAACAGCCCGGTGAGGGCGAGGCCGAGGAACACCGGGGCCAGGAGGAGGGACCCGAAGAGGAGGGAGAGGCCGAACCGGTCCAGCGGCCCGCGGGGGCGCACGGCCATCCACCGGACACCGGGGGCGCCGGTGCGGGCGAGGAGTTCGGCGAGGAGGGTGCTCCCCAGCCCGACAACGGCCATCGCGGACAGGAGGTGCCCCATGCGAGGCCATTCTACGGTCCCGGGCGTGCGAAAATAGCGGTCCATGGCCACCCCCGCGCCGCTCCGGTTCCGGCCTGATGGAACCTTGACGATTGCGCAGTTCACCGACCTGCACTTCCTGAAGTGCGGCGAGGAGGATGAACGGACCCTGGCCCTCATGGGCCGGGTGCTCGATGCGGAGCGGCCCGACCTTGTCGCGTATTCGGGCGACATGGTGTCCGGCTGGGAATGCACCGATCCCGCCCGGGCGCTCCGGATGGCGCTGTCCCCGGCCGTGGACCGGAAGGTGCCCTTCGCCGCGGTGTTCGGCAACCATGATGATGAGGGGCCCCTGACCCGTGCCCAGTTGATGGCCGTGATGCAGGACCTGCCCGGGTGCCGCGCCGAGCCCGGACCGGCGGCGCTTCCGGGCGTGGGGAATTACATCATGAGAATCCGCGAATCCGCGGGAGACCGGACCGCGGCGGCACTGCATTTCATTGACTCGCTGGCCTATCCCCCCAAGGGCCGCGGGCAGGGCACCTATGCGTGGATCAGCGTCGAGCAGGGGGCCTGGCACAAGGCCGAGTGCCGGGCGTTGGAGGTTGAGCGGTCGGATTGGCGCGAGGCCGTGCCTGCCCTCGCGTACTTCCACATGCCCCTCTCCGAGTACCACGAGGTGTGGGACACCCGCACCTGCCGGGGCGAAAAGCACGAGGAGGTCTGCTCGCCGGCGATCAACGGCGGATTCTTTACCGCCCTGCTGGAAGCGGGCCATGTCCTCGGCACCTTTGTGGGGCACGACCACATCAACGATTACGAAGGCGACCTCCACGGCATCCGGCTGTGCTACGGCCGGGGCGGCGGCTACGCGGCGTACGGCCGTGAGGGATTCCTCCGCGGCGCCCGTGTCGTCCGACTCCACCAGGGCAAGCGGTCATTCGAGACCTGGTGCCGGCTCGAGGACGGGTCGGTCCACGGCAATCCTCCCCTGCATGCGCCGGAGCACCCCCCCGCCGAAAAGAAATGACGCCGCTCGGGTTGTACCTGCACATCCCGTTCTGCGAGATCAAGTGCGGCTACTGTGACTTCTATTCCGTGACGAACGGGCGGGGCGACGCACGGGCCGAGTATGTCGCCGCCCTGCTGGAGGAAATCCGGGCAAAGGGTGATGGACGGCCCGCGGACACGGTGTTCCTCGGGGGCGGGACGCCGTCCCTCCTGGATCCCGCCCAGGTCGCGGTGATTCTCAACGCACTCCGTGCGGCCTGGGTGCTGGCGCCGGATGCGGAAATCACCCTGGAGGCCAATCCGGAGACCGTCACGGAGGAGAAGCTCCGCGGCTTCCGGGAGGCGGGGGCCAACCGGATCAGCTTCGGCGTCCAGAGCCTGGACGACGCCCAGCTCAAGGCCCTGGGCCGGATCCACTCCGCCGATCGCGCCCGCCGGGCAATCGAGGAGGCCCGCCGCGCGGGCTTTGCCCGAATCAACGCGGACCTCATCTTCGGCCTCCCCGGGCACACGCTGGACCGGTGGCGGCGGGACCTGGGTGAGGTGCTTGCGTGGCCCGTGGATCATGTGTCCGCCTATGAACTTTCCATCGAGGACGACACCGCGTTTGGCCGCCGTCCGCCCACGCTCCCCGGCGAGGAGGCCGTGGCAACGATGTGGGAGGCCGCCATGGATGATGCGGCCGCCGCCGGGTTCGCCCACTACGAGGTCTCCAACTACGCCCGGCCCGGGGCCGAGTGCCGGCACAATCTCAAGTACTGGCTCGATACCGACTGGGTGGGGCTGGGGGCCTCCGCGTGGGGGTTGGCCGCCGGGGTGCGGTACGGCAACCCGCGCAGTCTGGCGAAATATTACGCGGGCCGGATGACCGGCTTTCCCCCCGAGAAGACCGATGAACTTCCCCGGGACGGGCAGATGGCCGAGACGCTCGTCCTGAATTTGCGGTTGCGCGCGGGGTGCGAGACGGCCGGCTTCGAGGCGCGGTACGGCCCCGGCTCCCTCAACCGGTTCGCCCCCGTGCTGGCCCCGCACGAGGAGGCCGGCCGGGTCGAGCGCCACGCCGGCCGGCTGGCCCTCACCCGCGCGGGGCTCATGGTCGCCAACTCCATCTGGGGGGATGTGTACTCAGCGGGTTGACGCGGAGCCGGTCAGGGCGATCTCCCGGCGCAGGGCCAAGAGGCGGGCATCGCCGGGGGCGTGGGCCAGGCCCGTGCGGATCAGGGCGCGGGCTGCATCGTCCTCCTGCAGCCAGTGGTGGAGCCGGGCCAGCCGCCACCAGCCCTCGGCGTTGCCCGGGGCCAGCCGGGTGAAGGCCCCGTACTCGGCCTCGGCACGGCGCATCTCCTGGGCGGCTTCCGCCGCCGCCCCCAGCGCGATCCGATCCGCCGCCCGCTCACGGGCCAGCGGGATCGGTGACAGCGGATGCCAGCCGTACAGGATTTGGCGGTTGGCGTCCGTGCGGGCCGATGTGTCGATGATCCGCGCGGCGGTGTACTCGAGTCCCGGCCGGTCGTCCGTGCAGGGCCGGCCGGGCCCCGCGAACCCGGAAAGTTCGGCGGGGTTCATCAGGTAATGGGCCGCCACGGCGGCGGGAGTGGTGTACCCGATCTTGGCCAGGTCCGTCCGGATGGGCTCGAGGGCCAAGCACGCCCGGATCCGATCCAGGTCCACGGTCAGGGGCCGTTCGGAGGCCAGCAGGAAGAAATCGCCGCCCAGGTGGATCCATGCCGCCACCGAGGGAAACACCGCGGCCACGGTGCGGGCGACGGTGCGGGCGTCCGCAATGTCGGCGCCGTAGTAATGCATCCACTGGCAGAACACGCCGCCGGGCACCAGCCGGGCCCGGATGAGCCGGTAGTACTCCGCGGTGTACAGATTGACCGTGCCCGCCACGTACAGGTTGGACGGTTCGGAGACGACGACATCAAAATTGTCCCGCGTCGTGGCCAGCCAGTGCCGACCGTCTTCGAAGACGAGTGCGAGCCGACGGTCGCCGAGCCCCTCGCCCCGGACCATGTAGCTGAAGATCTGGGCCGCATCGCGGATCGCCGGTTCGATCTCCAGGCAGGTGAGGTT
>JAHFSL010000163.1:0-4211 GCA_023265785.1 Candidatus Coatesiibacteriota bacterium
CGGTCAGCTCGCCGTGCCACGCGGCGGCGCGCGGGGCCAGGGCTTCGACGGCCCGGACGCGGCGGGACAGCAGGGCGCCGGCCGCGCGCGCCATCGGTTCCTCCCAGATCGCAACCTCGCCATCCGTGGCGTCGGGCCGGGACAGCGCCCGGTTGCGCTGGCGCAGGGCGCGCCGATATTCGCGCAGGGCCGCCAGGTAGGCGGGCTCGGCCTGCTCGAGGAGCTCGTCGAGGAGCGCCCGGCGGGCGGCGGGCGGTCCGGTCACCTGGTCGCGATCCTCGGGACCCACGAAGAGCACGGGAAGCCGGCCCATCCACCGGCCGCGCGGCACGGTCTTGCCGTTCAGCGCGAGCCGCACGCCCCGGCCGGTCAGCGCGGCGGCCAGCCGGATCGGCCCGCCGTCCTGCTCGAGGCGCCCTTCCAGGTGGCCGCCCTCCGCCCCGTGCCGCAGGAGGTCGCCGGGGGCCGCGCCGTCGTCCCCCAATCCGAGGGCCTCCACGGCCCGCAACAGGTTCGTCTTGCCCTGCGCGTTGTCGCCCGCCAGCACGGTCAGCCGCGGCCCCAGGGCCAGCGACAATGACTCATACCCGCGGACATTGGCGAGCTTGAGCGAGGAGAGGATCACGCCGTGGGACGGCAATTGCCAAGCGCCATAAGGGATTTCTATTGTAACCGTTCGCGAGTTGGAATGGCAAACCCCCACTTCTATAATCTAATACATCCGTCATGAAGGTCGCCCTCCTGAACGCCCCCTACGCCGAAACCTACGGCCCCCTGAAGTCCGCCTCCGGACGGTATTTTCCGCTTGGGCTGGGCTACATCGCCGCCGTCCTTCGCCGGGCCGGGCACGAGACGATCCTGCTCGACCCGGAGGCTCAGGGCCTGCCGGACGCCGCCGTGGCCGCCCGGCTGGCTGAATTTGCACCGCAACTGGTGGGAGTCTCCTGCGCCACCCCAAGCTTCCCCCAGGCCCGCCATTTCGCGCAGATTGCCAAGCGGGTGGCGCCGGGGTGCGCCACGGTCGTGGGAGGGGTCCATGCCACGGCCATGCCGGGCACGGTCCTGGGCCAGGCCCCCGAATTCGACATCGCCGCCGTCGGCGAGGGCGAAGAGACGATGGTGGACTTGGCCGCCGCCCTGGAGGCCGGTCCGCTCTCGGCCGACGTCCTGCGGCCCATGAAGGGCGTGGCGTTCCGCGACGGCGCGGGCGTCACGGCCAACGCCAAGCGGGAGTGGATGCGGGACCTGGACGCCCTGCCCTTCCCGGCGCGCAACCTCGTGGATTTCGATGTCTATGTGCCGCACGCCCACAACCGGCGCGGCCGGCGGGCCACCACGGCCATCACGAGCCGCGGCTGTCCCTACCAGTGCATCTTCTGCGCCTCGCACATCGTGCTGGGCTATCCCTTCCGCTCGCACAGCCCGGAGTACATCGTGGACGAGATCGAATACCTGAACCGGACCTGGGGCGTGGACCAGATCGTGTTCAACGACGATGTGTTCACCATGGACAAGCGGCGCGACTACCGCATTTGCGAGCTGATCCTGCAACGCAATTTGAAGGTGTCCTGGTTCTGCTTCGCCCGCGTGGACTCGGTCAACCTGGATATTCTGAAGATGATGAAACGGGCCGGATGTTTCTCGGTGGGGTTCGGGTGCGAGTCCGGTGACCCCGACATGCTGAAGACCATCAAGAAGAAGATCACCGTGGAACAGATCCGGCAGGCGCTGGGCTGGGCCAACGAGGCGGGCATCAAGAGCCAGTGCTTCTTTGTCTTCGGCAATCCCGGCGAAACCTCGGTCACGATCGAGCGGTCCATCAACCTGGCCGTGGACATCAAGCCCGCGCTCGCCTTCTTCAACATGATGGTCCCCTACCCCGGCACCGAGGCCTACGATATCCATTACGGAGGCCAGGGGGTTCCGATGGAAGGAGTCCGGTGGGAGGACTGGGTCGCCGTCGGCCCCCGGTCCACGATCCAGGTGCCCGGAGTCCCCTCGCTGGAGCGGGCGGTGGCCGAAGCCAACCGGAGGTTCTACCTGCGTCCCCGCCAGATCCTCAAGATGCTCCGGTACGTCACCAACCTGACCGAGGTCTGGCAATTGGCCCGGGGCGGATTCGCCTTGTCCATGCAGATCCTGCGCTGGCGCCTGCACGCGTGGTTCCAGCCCAAACCGGCTGTCCCCGCCCCCGCGCAGGGTCTTTAGCCCCCCCGGTTGACACGGTGGGCCAAAGGGCCCTACGATACTCCCCGGTGCTGATGACGCTGGCGCTCGACGCGCCCAACGTCCGGCACCCAGCAAGAACAATCAGACATGTCCGACGCGCTGGCGGGTTCGAGTGGCAAACGGCCTGCCGGCGATTAAGTCAAACGGACGAATGAAGGAGAACGGACAACAGGATGCCGCTTGCCAAAGCCGACAAGCTGACGCTCATCGCGCAGCACAAGACGCACGACAAGGACACGGGTTCGCCTGAAGTTCAGGTCGCCCTCCTGTCCAAGCGCATCGACGCGCTGACGGAACACTTCAAGGCCCACAGCAAGGACCATTCCTCGCGGCGGGGCCTCGTGAAACTCCTCAACCAGCGCCGGCGGCACCTCAACTACCTCAAAATTCACGCGTTCGAGCGCTACCGGGCGCTTATCGAGAAGCTCGGCCTGCGCAAATAGCGCACCGGCGACCCTGACCCTTTCCCCGCGTTGACGCGGGCGGGCGGCGCCACAACACAACGCACAGTACGAAGGAGACAGAGCACACCATGGCAGAGAAGATTCAGATCACGTTTGCGGGCAGACCCCTGTCCTTTGACACCGGCCACTGGGCCACGCAGGCCGACGGCGCCATCGTTGCGCAGTACGGCGAGACGGTCGTCCTGGCCGCCTGCGTCATGTCCCGCAAGGACATCGAGGGGAAGGACTTCTTCCCCCTGATGGTCGACTACCGCGAGCGCACCTACGCCGCCGGCAAGATCCCGGGCGGCTTCTTCAAGCGTGAGGGCAAGCAGAAGGACAAGGAGACGCTGGCCAGCCGCGTGACCGACCGGTCCCTGCGTCCCCTGTTCCCCGAGACCCTCCGTCGCGAAGTCCAGGTGGATATCCTGGTCCTGTGCGCCGACGGGGCCAATGACCCCGACATCGTCGCGCTGAACGCCGCGGCCGCCGCGGTGCACCTGACCCCCGCCCCGTTCGCCGGCCCGGTGGCCGCCGTGCGCGTGGGCCGGATTGACGGGCAGTTCGTCGTGAACCCGACGATTGACCAGTACCCCAAGTCCGACCTGGACCTGGTCATCGCCGCCAACGCCGAGAAGGTGGTCATGATCGAGGGCAGTGCCAACCAGCTGCCCGAGGCCGAGATCGAGGCCGCGATCAAGTTCGCCCAGAAGGAGATCCAGCCCCTGCTCGCGATGCAGGAGGATCTGCGCAAGCGCTGTGGCGCCCCCAAGGCCGTGATCGCCGAGCCGCCGGCCCCGCCGGCCGACCTGGCCTCCGCGGTCCACGACGCCGCAGGCTCGAAGCTCAAGGCGGCCATCTCAAACCCCGACAAGCTGGCCCGCGAGGAAGGCACCGAGACGGCCAAGGCCGACATCGTCAAGGCCCTCGTCGCAAAGTTCCCCGACCAGGAAAAGGCGATCAAGAACCTGCTGGCCGAGGCCGAGTGGGAGACGGTGCGCGACATGATCATTGACGACGGGAAGCGGCCGGACGGCCGCGCCCCCAACGAGGTGCGGGCGCTGTCCGCCATGACCGGCGTCCTGCCCCGCATCCACGGCAGTGCGATCTTCCAGCGCGGCCAGACCCAGGCGCTCGCCGTCGTGACCCTGGGCACCGAGGCCGATGCGCAGAAGATGGAGGCCCTCGAGGGCACGTCCTTCAAGCGGTTCATGCTGCACTACAACTTCCCGGCCTACAGCGTCGGGGAGGTGAAGCCCAACCGCGGTCCCGGCCGCCGCGAAATCGGCCACGGGCACCTCGCCGAGCGCGCGTTTATCCACGTGCTCCCGACGCAGGAGGAGTTCACCTACGTGATCCGCGTGGTCTCCGAGATTCTGGAGTCCAACGGTTCGTCCTCGCAGGCCACGGTCTGCGGAACCTCCCTGGCCCTGATGGACGCCGGCGTGCCGCTCAAGGCGGCCGTGGCGGGCATCTCGATCGGGCTGATCCAGCGCGGCGCGAAGCGCACGCTGATCACCGACATCCAGGGGCTGGAGG
>JAHFSL010000163.1:4311-6142 GCA_023265785.1 Candidatus Coatesiibacteriota bacterium
ACCTCCCTGGCCCTGATGGACGCCGGCGTGCCGCTCAAGGCGGCCGTGGCGGGCATCTCGATCGGGCTGATCCAGCGCGGCGCGAAGCGCACGCTGATCACCGACATCCAGGGGCTGGAGGACGGCATGGGCGACATGGACTTCAAGGTCGCCGGCACCGCCACGGGCGTCACAGCGATCCAGCTGGACGTGAAGACCCTGGGCGTGCCTGCCGATGTCCTGGGCGAGGCGCTCGTGGCGGCCAAGGTCGCCCGCGAGAAGATCCTGTCCACCATGAACGCGACCATCGCGGCCCCGCGGCCGCACCTGTCGCCCTACGCGCCGCGCGTGGAGGTGGTCCAGATTCCGCCGGACAAGATCGGCGGCGTCATCGGCACCGGCGGCAAGACGATCCGCAAGCTCATTGCGGACTCGGGCTGCACCAAGATCGAGGTCCTCGACGAAACCGGCCGCATCCTGGTGGTCGGCGCCAACGAGGAAACGATGAACAAGGCCGTGGCCATGATCAAGGCGATGACCGAGACCGCCGAGGTGGGCAAGATCTACATCGGCCGCGTCAGCAAGATCATGGATTTCGGCGCGTTCGTCGAGATCCTCCCCGGAACCGACGGGCTGGTGCATGTGTCCCAACTCGCCCACGAGCGGGTCGGGCACCCTTCCGACATCCTGAAGGAGGGCGACGAGGTCCGGGTGAAGGTCCTTGAAGTGGACCCCGGCACGGGCAAGATCCGGCTGTCCCGCAAGGACGCGCTGGACACCAACGGCGGGGGCGGCGATCCGCTCGACGGCCCGGGGGCGGCCCCGGAGAACGGCCCGGCCCTGCCGGCCCCGCTCGAGGGCGGATTTGACGATGATGGACCCCAGCCCGAGGCGGGCGCACATGAGCGCACCCACGACCCGAGCCTGGCGCCGCAGGGCGGTGGATTCGGTGGCGGACGCGGCCGGGGCGGCTACAGCGGCGGCGGTGGTGGTGGCCGGGGCTATGGTGGCGGCGGTGGTGGCGGCGGAAGCCGGGGCGGCTACGGCGGTGGCCAGGGTGGCGGCGGGGGCCGCGGTGGCTACGGCGGTGGTGGCGGCGGGGGCCGCGGCTACTGGGGCGGCGGTGGAAGCCGGGGCGGCTACGGCGGCGGCCAGGGTGGCGGCGGGGGCCGCGGTGGCTACGGCGGTGGTGGTGGTGGTCAGGGTGGCGGCGGCGGGAGCCGTGGCGGCTACGGTGGGGGCCAGTCCTCCGGCGGGTCGGGTGGCGGGGGAACCCGCGGCGCGGGCTCGTACGGCGGCCGGTACCAGGGGCGTCCCGGTGGTGGAAGCAGTGGCGGGCAGGGCGGGGACGGCGGCAGCCGCTAGCCCCCTGTTTGTCCGGTAGGACACATGGCCGGGGAGTCACATTGGCTCCCCGGCCGAAGTGTTTTCAAAGTGGACCTATAGTGAAGGGGTGAAGATCACCGGGGCGGCCGTGTTTCCCGTCCGCATCCCCCGGTTGACCCCTCTGGCCCTGGCCTACGCGACCCGCACCGCCTGCCGGTCGGTCTATGTTCGACTGGACGCCGATGCCGGGGTGACCGGATGGGGCGAGGCCGTCCCCGTGCGCGAAGTCACGGGCGAGCGATACGGGGACGTCGTGCACGCGCTGTCCCGCATCGCGCCGGCCCTGACCGGCGCCGACCCGCTCGACACCGAGGTCCACCGGCCCCTGCTCGACCGGGATCTGGCCACCCTGCCGTCAGCCCGGTGCGCCCTCGACACGGCCCTCCAGGACCTCAAGGGCCGGGCCCTGGGACTCCCCCTGGCCCGCTTGCTGGGCGGGGCCCGGGCCGCCATTCCGGCCTGCGTC
>JAHFSL010000643.1 GCA_023265785.1 Candidatus Coatesiibacteriota bacterium
GGCGGGCGGGAGCCGGGTGCTGGTGGGCGGGGAGGACGACCGGACGGACATCGGGCAGGGCCAGAACGCGATCGTCAAGCGGATTGATGTGGCACCCGCCGACTGCCTGGAGGCGGCCGTCAGTGTCGCACCGCTTTCCGCCCTGCCGGGGGCCATCGTGACGGTGGACCTGACGGTAACGGCCGTGGGCGCAACCTGGCTGAATGTCTCGCCCGTCCTCGAGCAGTTCGGCAACGGGATCTCCGCCACGATCCTCACGGCGCCGGCGGGGGGCCTGCCTTCGCTGGCGGCGGGGAGCGCCGCGACTTTCTCCTGGTCGTTGAGCATCACGGCCAGCCGGTACTCGGGGTTCCGGGTGTACGCACAGGGCAATCCGTCGGCCACCATGGCGGACGACCCGGTCCGCCGGTACGGCGCGGTCAATGTCATCAACTATCCCCTCGCGTTCAATTTCCAGACCAGTCTCGTTGCCGGGGTCCCCTTCACCTTCACGGTGACGGCGTCGCACCGGGATGGCTGGCGGCTGGGCGGAGCGACCGCCGAGATCGGCCTGCGGTCCGGGTCCGCCGTGCTGGGTGGCGGGGCGAATCCCGCCGGGCCGACCGACGTGGGGGTCGGGGGCTCGGTCAAGTATGCCTGGACCTTCACCGCCCCGACCGCCGGGCTCCAGGAATTCACCATGACGCTGACGGGGTATGACCCGACCACGGGGGTGATGGTCATGGCCGCCCGCCCCATCGCGGCCACCGTGCTGGACGCGGCCCGGCTGGAAGGCGCGGTGTCCATTTCCACGACGCAGGCCCTCACGGGCCAGCCGGTCACGGTGACCCTCTCGGTCACCAATGCCGGCGGCGCGCCCGTCGATACGGCCGGTTTCCTCCCCCAGCTCTGGTTCGCGCCGTCCGGCGGGGGCGGAAACATCACGATGCTCTCGAGCCCGGTGTTCCAGTCCACCCTCCCGGGGGGGTCGGCCACGCGCTTTGTCTGGTCGTTCCTGCCCAATATCCCGGGCGCGATCGCCTTCACGGCGTCGGTCTCGGGCCGGGCGGGAACCAGCAACGCATTCCTGACGCTGACCCTGACCGGCGGGACCACCGCCATGTTCCCGGGAACCCTCGCGGCCACGCTCACCGTGGACGCCGCCCAGGTGGTCTTCGGCCAGTCCTTTACCGCCTGGCTGACCGTCACCAATACAGGCGGCACCACGGTCACCGGCGTCAGCCCCGAGCCCGGGCTGGCGTTCAACCGGGGCGCCGGCACCCTGCAGGGGGCCGTGACGCCGGCCGGGCCGGTAACGCTGGGCCCCGGCGCCTCGGCCACCTTCACCTGGGTGTACCAGGCCACGGTCGCGGGCCAACTGGCGCTCACCGGCACCGCGACGGGCACGGAAAGCGTCTCCGGGGGGCCGGTCATTGGCACCGCCAGCGGCGGGCTGGTCTCGGCGTTCTCGGCCGCGTTCGGGGGCACGCTGACGGTCAGTCCCTCCCCCGCACTGCTCGTGGACCGGCTCACGGTGACCTGGCGGGTGACGGATATCGGCCAGTACAGCGCCCTGAATGTTGTGCCGTCGCTGGTCATCCCCGGCGGCGCGTCACTGGTCACCCTGGAATCCGGCCCGGTGCCGGCCACCGTGGGGTCGCTGGCCGCCGGCGCGGCGCAGGACTTCGTCTGGACCTTCCATATCAAGGCCAGCGGATCTGTTTCCTTCACGGCCAGCGTGACCGGCACGGATACCGCCCCGCCCAATCCCACGATCGCCGCGGCCGCCTCCGCGGGCGTCGTCATGACCCGGCTGGCCGACACCGCCCTGCCCCCCGCGGGCACCTTCCACATCCGGAATAATATTCTGCGAATCGGCAGCGGCATCCCCGCACGGATCGTCCTGCATGCGACCGCGGGCGGGGGGACGGTGGACCTGGCGCTGTATACGCGCGCCGGGGCGTATCTTGACCGGATCGGAACCGGCCCCGTCACGCTCGACGCGGCGGGACTCGCCGTCATTCCGTTTGCCGGCGCCCTCTCGGGATCCGGGAAGACGCTGGCCACCGGGATGTACTGGATCCTGGCGACCGGGGCGCTGACCGACAAACA
>JAHFSL010000164.1 GCA_023265785.1 Candidatus Coatesiibacteriota bacterium
AGGAAGTCCGCCAGCGAATCAAGGCCGTCAAGGGCATCGGCCAGGTGACCAAGGCCATGAAGCTGGTCGCCTCGGTCAAACTGCGGCGGGTCCAGGACAAGGTCGTGCAGATCCGGCCCTACACCGAGACCCTGTACGAGATTGCCACGCGGCTGGCCGCCGTGCGCGGCGATGGTGAGGCGGCCCATCCCCTGCTGGTGGAGGGGCCCGCCGGGGCCGAGGTGGTGGTGGTGATCGGGTCCGATCGCGGGCTGTGCGGGTCGTTCAATATGGCGCTCTTTCGCCATGTGGTCGCCCAATTGCGGGGGACCGATGCCAACCTGGTCCTGGTGGGCCGCAAGGCGCGCGAGTTCTTCGCCCGCCAGCCCTTCAATGTGGTGAAGACCTACGAGCGCCTCGGCTTCCCGATGACCTGGGCTGAGGCCGACCAGATCGGCCGGGACACCGTCACGCTCTACACCTTCATGAAGCTCTCCCGCATCCGGCTGGCGTACCAGCGGTTTCTGTCGCCCGGCGTCTCCAAGCCGTCCATGATTCCCTGGCTTCCGTTCACCCGGGCCGCATCGGCGGCACCGGCGGCCGACCTGCGTTGCGAGCCGTCGGCGGAGGCGGTGCTGGACCTGGTCCTGCCCCGCGCATTGATTGCCCAGCTCCAGCAGGCCCTGCTGGAGTCGCAGGCCAGCGAGCAGGGGGCGCGGATGGTCGCGATGGATAACGCCACGACCAACTCCTCGCAACTGGCCTCGGACCTCAATCTGCTGGCCAACAAACTGCGGCAGTCCGGGATCACCAAGGAACTTCTCGAGATCACAACCGGGGCGGAAGCCCTGAATAATTAGGGGGTGGTAGCCATGCCTGCTTCTGGAACCGTTGCTCAAGTCATCGGCGCCGTCGTGGACGCGGAGTTTCCCGCGGGTCAGGTGCCCGCGATCTTCAACGCGCTCACGATCAAGGACGCCACCTCCACGCCCCCCGTGGACCTCGTCCTCGAGGTGCAGCAGCATCTGGGTGAGTCCACCGTCCGTTGTGTCGCGCTCTCCTCGACGGATGGCATCCGCCGCGGCGCCAAGGTGGAGGACACCGGCGCCGCCATTTCCGTGCCCGTGGGCAAGGAAACCCTCGGCCGGGTCTTCAATGTGCTGGGCCGCGCCATCGACAATGCCGGGCCGGTCAACGCCACCAGGACCTCGCCCATCCACAAGGCGCCCCCGGCGCTGACCGACCAGGCCTCCCAGACCCAGATCCTGGAGACCGGCCTCAAGGTCATTGATCTCCTGGTGCCGTTCGCCAAGGGCGGCAAGATCGGGCTGTTCGGCGGCGCGGGCGTCGGCAAGACCGTGCTGGTGCAGGAGCTCATCCACAACATCGCCCGCGAGCACGGCGGCGTGTCGTGCTTCGCCGGGGTCGGCGAGCGGACCCGCGAGGGCAATGACATGTGGCTGGAAATGAAGCATGCGGGCGTCCTGCCCAAGACCTGCATGGTCTACGGCCAGATGAACGAGCCCCCGGGCGCCCGGTTCCGGGTGGCCCTCACTGCCCTCACCATGGCGGAGTACTTCCGCGACGAGGAGGGGCAGGACGTCCTGCTCTTTATCGACAATATCTTCCGGTTCCTCCAGGCCGGCGCCGAGGTCTCGGCCCTGCTGGGTCGCATTCCGAGCGCCGTCGGCTACCAGCCAACGCTGGGCACCGACATGGGTGAGTTGCAGGAGCGGATCACCTCGACCAAGAAGGGCTCCGTCACCTCGGTGCAGGCCATCTATGTGCCGGCGGATGACTACACCGACCCGGCCATCGTGACCGCCTTCGGGCACCTGGATGCCCGCGTTGCTCTCAATCGCAAGATCGTCGAAAAGGGGATCTATCCCGCGGTGCATCCGCTGGAGTCCACCTCGCGGCAGTTGGAGCCCAAGGTGGTCGGCGAGGAGCACTACAGGGTGGCCCGCGAGATCCAGCGGATCCTCCAGCGGTACGCGGACCTGCAGGACATCATCGCGATCCTGGGCATGGACGAGCTGTCCGAGGACGACAAGCGGCTGGTCGCGCGGGCGCGCCGCATCGAGAAGTTCCTGTCTCAGCCCAACTTCGTCGCCGAGCAGTTCACGGGCACGCCCGGAAAGTACGTCCCCGTCAAGGAAACCATCCGGTCCTTCAAGGAAATCGCCGAGGGCCGCCATGACGACCTGCCCGAGCAGGCCTTCTACATGGTCGGCAACATTGACGAGGTTGTTGAAAAGGCCAAGCGCATGAGCGTGGGGGCACCCGCCTGATGAAGGCGTTTGTGCTCCGGCTGGTCGGCCCCGAGGGCGTCCTGGCGGATGCCGAAGTGGAGAGCCTCGTCCTCCCCGGCGCCGCGGGATCACTCGGCGTGCAGGCCGGCCATGAGTCCTGGACGGTCCTGCTCAAGCGCGGGGCCGTGTCCTGGAAGAAGGCGGGAGGCGCGTGGGATTCCGCCGAAATCGGCGGGGGCGTTGCCTCCATCGAGGGGACCCGCACCATCGTCCTCGCCGACTCCGCAAAAACCTCGTAATCAGGGGGGGGCGTCTCCCTGCGGTACAATTGAAGACATCCATGGGCATTAACGAGATCATCGGCGACAAGCGCAAGGCAATCCTGGAGATTGCGGAAAAGCACGGGGCATTCAATCTCCGTGTGTTCGGATCCGTGGCCCGCGGTGATGCCCGCCCGGACAGCGATGTGGACATCCTTTATGACCGTGACATATCCCGGATCTCACCATTCTTTCCTGGCGGTCTCCTGAATGACTTGGAAGCGATCCTGGGTCGACAGGTGCATGTGGTCAGTGAACACGCTATTCATTCTCGTATGAAAGAAGGGATTCTTCGGGAGGCCACGCCGATCTGAAGAACCCGGGTATTCAGGCGTATGTCGAGTATGTTCTCGATCGAATCGGCAGAATCGAGGAGTACACTCGGGGCGGGCGGGATGACTTCATGGCACGCACCCTGGTTCAGGACGCGGTCCTGCGAAACCTTGAAACAATCGGGGATGCCGTGAGGATGATCCCGGATGAGTACAGGATCAAGCACCCTCTCGTGGATTGGGCGTCCGCATCAGGAATGCGGAATGTGCTCGCCCATGCCTACCTCGACATCGATCTCGAAGTGGTGTGGAGCGTAGTCCAGGAGCATCTGCCCGCCATGAAAGTGGCCGTGCAGGAGATCGCCATGGAGTTCAAGAAGGAATTCTAGATGCCATGCTAGGGTAAAGACGAAGTCATCTCACTTCGGAGGGCACTCATGAAGGCGGCCATTGTTCGCATCGGCAACTCGCGGGGGATCCGCCTGCCCAAGGCGCTGATCCAGCAGGACCAACGGGGGACCTCCGTCGAATTGGTGGCCGAAAGGGCGGCTATCAGGATCAAGCCTGCCAAGAATCCTCGGGCAGGATGGGCGGAAGCTGCCCGCCGCATCGCCCGATTGCCGGAAGATCCCGACCTGAAAGCTTGGCGGGCCTTTCCCAATGAGTGGGATGCCACAGGGTGGGAGTGGTGATCATCAAGCACGATGTCTTTCTCGTCCACATGAATTCCGCTACTGGCAATGAGATTCTGGAGACTCGCCCAGCCGTGTTCGCGCCATGATTTCCGGTCTGGGTGTGGACTCGGTGGAGGTGGACCGGATTCGGAAGGCTTCAAAGCGGTGGGGGAAGGCTTTCCTGCGGCGGCTGTTCACCGACCGGGAAATCAAGTACTGCTTCTCCCACGCCAATCCCTATCCTTCGCTGGCCGCGCGGTTCGCGGCCAAGGAGGCCCTAATCAAGGCGCTGGACGCCAAAGCGCTGTGGAAGTGGAAGGACATGGAGGTCAAGCGCGCCGGATCGGGCCGCCCTTCGGTGTCGCTGACCGGCGCCGCGCTGAAGTTCGCCCGCAAGCGCAAGGCGGGCCACTTCCACATTTCCTTGACCCACGACGCCACCCGCGCCACCGCGGTTGTTTTGGCAGTACATTGAAACGTTTCCTGCTGGCGGGTGTACTCTTCTTCCCCGTCTGGTCCTTCGCCGGCGAGATTCATTCGTCGAGCGTGGCGCCCGCTACTCAGGGACCTGGGACAGAAAATGGAGCATCGCCTGTTCCTGACGACCCGTACGCCCACATCCAAGTTGTTGCAACCGATAAGGTGCCGTGGAACGCGGATTGTCGTGATGCCAAGACTCTCCATTTGCTCGTGGGATTCTGTCTCGGGACCCTGACCGGAATAGTTCTCGGGACTGAGATTGTGGTGGGTGCGAAATTGGACGATGAGCCCGCTCTTGCCCTCGTTATTGGTGGCGCGGTCTCCGGGGCCATTTTCGGTGCCATCATTGGCTGGAAAGCTCCTCCGCACTGCGAACCGCCGCCGAGTTCGGATGAGGATACGCGATGAGGCTGGCGACGGCGGCGGACAGCCGGCGGATGGATGAGCGGGCCGAGAAGGAATTCGGCATGCCCCGGGCGTTGCTGATGGAAAATGCCGGGGTCGCGGTGGTGCAGGCCATGGAGCGGGTCTTCGGCAGGCTGGATGGCAAGCGCGTCGCGATCCTGTGCGGCCGGGGTGGCAACGGGGGCGACGGGATGTGCGCCGCCCGGCACCTGGTGGCGCAGGGGGCCTCGGTGGTCGTCGGTCTCGTTGGTGGGAAGAGCGGCCTCAAGGACGCCACGCTCACCAACTGGACGATTCTCGACCGGATGGGGCTGACGCCGCACGAGGTGAAAACGGAATCCGACCTGGGCTGGGTGCGCGCCGCGGCGGGCGCGGCGGATTTCATCGTGGACGGACTGTGCGGCGTCGGTGCCCGGATGCCGCTGGAGCCCCTGCTGGGCGGGGTGGTCGCCGCGGCCATGACTGCGGGGAAGCCGGTCGTGGCCATTGACCTGCCCACCGGGCTGGAAGCCGACACCGGACGGGTGCCCGGCATCTGCGTGCGTGCCGCGCTGACCGTGACGCTGGGCTTGCCCAAGCGCGCGCTGGTCCTCCACCCGGGCACCGCCTATGTCGGGAAATTGGTGGTGGCCGACCTCACCTTCCCGGCCGCCCTGCTCGCCGATCCGGCAATCGCCGCTGATATTCTCCTGTCCGAGGAAGCCGCACAATTGTTTCCGGCGCGCGCCGTTACGGCGCACAAGCACGAGGTCGGCCGGGCGCTCATCGTCGCGGGATCGCGGGCCATGACCGGCGCCGCCCTGCTGGCCGCGGAGGGCGCCCTGCGCGGGGGCGCAGGCATGGTTTACCTGGCCGCCCCCGCGTCCGTGATCGCCGTGCTTCACGGCCGCCGGCCCGAGCTCATCCTTCAGCCGCAGAAGGAGACCGCGGACGGCACCCTGGACGAGGGCGCCGCCGAGGTCCTGCTGGCCAATGCGACGCTCATGCACGCGGCGGCGATCGGCCCGGGACTGGGGACCTCGCCCGCAACGCGCGCGGCGGTGCGCCGCCTGGTGCTGGACCTCGTCATCCCGGCCGTGGTGGATGCCGATGCGCTCAACGCGTTTGCGGGCAAGGCCGGCGACCTCAAGGGTGCGAAGGGTCCCAGGGTCCTGACCCCGCACGGGGGGGAACTCGCCCGCCTTCTGGGCGTCACGGCGGAGTCGGTGGAAGCGGACCGGATGGGCTGTGCGCGTGGGGCGGCGGAGGCAACCGGCGCCATCGTCATCCTGAAGGGCGCGCGCACGGTCGTGGCGGAACCCGGCGGCCGGCAATTCGTGATTGCGACCGGCAATGCCGGGATGGCCACGGCGGGGTGCGGGGATGTGCTGACCGGCGTCATCGCCGCGCTGATTGCCCAGCGCGCGGGGCCGGTGGCGGCGGCCCTGCTGGGTGCGTACGCCCACGGGCTGGCCGGCGACCTGGCCCGGGATGCGTCCACGGAGCTGTCGCTGACCGCCTCGGAGGTCGCGGCGGGCCTGCCCGCGGCGTTCAAGCGCCTCCAGTCCGGCGATCCCGTCGGCCCCACTGCGGGCTGACGTTTCCGCTAGGATATTTGCATGACGCCGCAGGCGATCATGACCCTGGGAGTGGCGGTCTGGGGGCTGGTCTTCCTGGCCCTGCTCGCCGCGCTGGCGGTGGAGTCCGATGTGGAGCGCCGCTGGGACGAGGCCTGGGCGATTGACTGGGAAGCGCGGACCGGGCGGCAG
>JAHFSL010000644.1 GCA_023265785.1 Candidatus Coatesiibacteriota bacterium
ATCTGCCCTGCGCTTTCTGGCCGCCGGACGGATTCAACCCCGGCCGCCCGGCCCCGCTCGTGGCCACGGGCGTCCCCACCCTGGTGATGGTCGGGACGGCCGACCCGGCCACGCCGATCGGCAACGCTCGCCGGATCGTCAGCCATCTGGCGGACGGCTACCTCGTGGTGGAAGACGGCGGGCCGCACGTCATCTTCGGGTGGGGGAACTCCTGCGTGGATGACCTGGTGACCGTCTTCCTCGTCCAGGATGTCAAACCGGAGCGGGAAACTGCCTGCGGCGGGGTAGTGATCCGCGACTATGTTCCTTTGGCCCCGGCCAACGCGGCCGACTTCGCCCGACCGCTGGAGGCATTGTCGTCCGTGGACACCGAGATCTATTACTTGCCCGAGTATTACTACTGGGATGCCACAACGCCCACCCAGGTGGGTTGCCCATATGGCGGGAGGCTGGCCTTCGAAACCTCCGACGCCGGAGAATCATTCACCTTCTCGGGCTGCGCGTTCTCGGACGGCTTCGCCCTGACCGGGTCCGGGGAGAACAACTATGACTCAGGGCAGTTCCGCCTCGAGGTGTCGGTAACCGGCATCCGCTCCGGCACTCTCGAGTACACCCGCCAGGACGACGGCACGATCCGGGTGACGGGCGAGTACGCCGGCCAGCCGGTCGATCTTTCCCAGTGAGCCCGGCCGCCAGGCCCCCGCAGCCCGGGATCACCTCGCCCAGAATCAACCCCGGCCGGGACTCGTAATCCCCTGGGCGGGAGGGCGGCCCCTCGGGATGTTGAATTCACCCCGGCGCGGGCTGGTTCTGGCGGCTGCGGCCTTGTTGATCGTCCCAGCCGCCTGCCAGCCTTCGCCGCCCGAGAAAGCGCGATCCGCCCTGGAGAGTCCTGAGAGCCGGATGCGATACCTCGCCCTGGGTGACTCGTATACGATCGGGGAGGGCGTGGCCGCGGGTAGCCGCTGGCCATCCCTTCTGGCAGCCGAAGTGGAGGCGGCAGGGTGCGGGAGACTCAAGGTCACCGTCGTGGCCCGAACGGGGTGGAACACGGACGAGCTCATGAGTGCCTTGGCCCGAGAGCGGCTGGACCCACCCTACGATCTGGTGACCCTGCTGATCGGGGTGAATGACCAGTATCGCGGCCGCGGGTTGGATGACTTCGCCGTTGGGTTCGGGCGGGCGCTATCCGAATCGATCCGGCTGGCCGGGGGCGCCCCTGGGCGGGTTGTGGTCCTCTCCATCCCCGATTGGGCGGTGACGCCGTTTGGAAAAGGCGCCGGCGCCAGCCGGGTCAGCCAGGAGATTGATGACTTCAACGCGGTGGTGGCGGCGGCCGCACGCGCGGCTGGCGTGCGATTCGTGGATGTGACCGCTCAGTCGCGCCTCGCCGCCGCCCAGGAGGGGCTCCTGGCGCCGGATGGACTCCATTATTCCGAGGCGATGTACCGCAGGTGGGCGGGTTCGGCTCGGCCTGAAGCCTGCGCTGCTTTAGGCCGGAGCGTGCCGTGAGAGCGCCGGCCGCCCTTGCCCGCCAGACCGCCGCAGATGTGCGCAGGGCGCTGGCCGCGCTGCGGGCCAATGGCTTGTTGATGGAAGTGGATCGGCGGCTGCCCTGCGCCGTCGGGCTGGTTTCCCGCAGCCTGGGGGGCGGCACCTGGTGGAGCCACCCCCAGGCCGGCCGGATGTACCGGCTGCTCCGCAGGTTGGCGGTGCACCCGAGGGTTCTGAGGCTCCGCCTGGTCGCGGGCAAATGGACGATTGTGGATCGGTCCCTTTGGGGGGCGGCGATCGTCCTCGGCCTGAAGGGCGGAGCCTGGCAGCGGCGAGGTTTGTCGGCGCCGGCCCGCGCCCTGCTGTCACGGGTGGCCCGAGAAGGCGTCGTAGACTTGGGTGATCCGTCCGTCCGCCGGATGTACCCGCCGGGGCGCCTAGGCCCGATGGCCCAGGAGCTCGATCGGCGCCTGCTCGTGGTGAGCTTCGAGATTCACACTGCCTCCGGTTTCCACGCCAAACGCCTTATGGCCTGGCGCCGGTGGATGGCCGATCGGCGGCTGCCCGCGCCGCGAATCCGGTCCGAGGCGGCG
>JAHFSL010000645.1 GCA_023265785.1 Candidatus Coatesiibacteriota bacterium
GGACACCTCCCACCGCGCGCCCACCCGGCCGCCGTCCCGGCGCTCCTGCCACCCCGCCAGCCCGGCCTCCACGAGCGTGCGCTGGGGAGCTACCCGGACCGGCATGACCGCATACGGGTTGGCCGCGGCGGCGCGGGCGAACCAGGGCGCGTCCAGCCCGCCACCCACCCGCGCCGTCGCGTGGACGCCGGTGGGCAGGGAGCAGGCGATCCCGAGCGCGGGCCGGGCCGAGCCCGCGAAGCGTCCGCCCCCGTCCGAGCCATAGTCCAGCCGCAGTCCGGCCTCGCTCCGCCAGCGCTCGGTGGGGATCCACGCCACCCCAAGGTCCGCGCCCGCCAGGACCCGTCCGCCCGCGGCCGTCGCGGACTCGCCGTGCAGCCGGCCGCCACCGAAGACGGTCCACGATGCCCGCGTCCAGCGCAGGAGGTCGGCGGAGAACCCGGCCGCCACGGCCGACTCGCGCCCCGTCGGCGGAGCGGTCAGCGTGCTCCAGCCGGCCACCACTCCCGTCCGCCCCCCGGATTCCGCCGCGAGCAAGTCCGCGTCCAGCGAGACCAGGTCCGCCTTCCGGACGCCACCGGTCGGGCCCGCGGAGGCCAGGTCGCGCGCCACGCCGCGCCAGCCGCCGTCAACATGGATGAGGTCGGGCGCCGGCAGGAACGGCACCCGGTCAAGCCACGCCGGGGGCGCACCCGCCCACTCGGCCAGGAGTCCCACCCCGAGGTCGCGGCCGCCCGCGCGCCCCCCGGGAATGGGTTCACCCCGGATTGTGTCGGCGGCCGCGTCGAGCTGGACCAGCCGGGTGGCGTCCTGCCGGCCGAGCACCAGCCCGCCGCCAAACAGGGCGGGCAGGCCGCCTTCCCCCCGCACCGCGGCATACGTTCCGGTTCGGGTGAACGCCGGATACGGCGGCGGCAGGCGCCGGCGCAACCCATTGACACCGGCCTCCTCCTTTTCCAGCAGGGGCGCCTCGTGCAGGCCGCGCATCGGGGAGGTGGTGAGGGCCTCCTTCTGGGCCATGATGCGGGCCTGGTTTTCGCCGACGATCACCAGCTCGGGCAATTGGAAGACGGGTTCCTCGACCCCCTTGGTGGGGGCCTGCGGCCCGGCGGGCTGGGCCGTCCCCACCGTGACGGGCGGCGGAGCCAGCTTTGCCGCCTCCGGCCCGTCGGGCAACGCAGCGCCCGCCAGCCCGGGCACGACAAGAACCAGAACCGCCAGCATTCTCATGACGCCTTCTTTCCCTTGACCGGCTTCGCCGTCCCGGTCCGGCCGGGCTTCTTCGGGACGGGCTTGGGGCCCGGCCCCGTCGTCCCGCCGCCGCCCAGCGCGGCGAGCCGGCCCCGGGCGGTCGCCGCGATTTCCGCCGGCGGGTTGCGCTTGAGGGCCGACTGGTACATCTGGCGGGCCTTGACCGGCTGGCCCAGCGCTTCGTATTGCTGGGCAATGCCGAGGTCGGCCGTTGCCAACTGTTCGGGGGTGGCATCGGCCTTCTCGAGGACCCGGCGGAATTCGTCCACCGCCTCGGCGGGCTTGCCATCCCCGGCCAGCACGTTGGCCGTGGCGAACGCGCACTGCACCGTCCAGTCGCCGCCCGCGGCGAGGTCCGTGGCCCCCTTCCGGTAGGCCTCGAGGGCCCTGACGCGGTCGCCCGCCTCCGCGGCCCGCTCGCCCAGCGCAAAGGCCGCCTCGGCGGCCAGCTCGCGGAAGGGTGCCTCCGCGGCCGCCGCGAATTGGGGCACGGCGTCCGCGACCCGTCCCGCGTCCGCCAGCCAATACCCGTAGGCCAGCCGGGCCTGCCCCGCGGCACGCGCCCGGGGAAAGGCGTCGGCGAGGCGCGCGACGACCCGCTTCATCTCGTCCTCCTTCCCCTGTTTCTTGCGGCAGAGGAACAGGTTATACAGGGCTTCGGGCGCGTGCGGATCCGTCGGGTCCGCCCCCACCTTTTCAAAGGACTCGATCGCGCCGTCCACGTTCCCCCCCGCATACCGGGCCACGGCCAGTCGGAATCCCGCTTCCTTCGCCAGCGGGTGGGTCGCGTGCTTCGCCAGGAAGGCCGAGTAAATTTCTTCGGCTTCCCGTGG
>JAHFSL010000165.1 GCA_023265785.1 Candidatus Coatesiibacteriota bacterium
GCGGGGGAGAAGGTCCTGCTGATTGACGGCGACCTCCGCAAGCCGATGGTGCACCGGATCTTCGGCGTCGAGGCCGAGGCGGGGCTGAGCCGGTACCTGTCCAACGGGGCGGAGGCGCCACGGCAGGTCCCGTCGGGCATCGCCAACCTGACGCTCCTGCCGTGCGGGCCGATCCCCGACAATCCGCCCGAACTCTTGGCCGAGCGCAAACTCGCCGCCCTGGTCGAGTGGGCGGGGCAATCCTACACCCGGATCATCGTGGACTGCCCGCCGGTGTTCCCGGTGAGCGATGCCCTGCTCTGGGCGCGTCACGCGCACGGGGTCCTGCTGGTGGTGGCGGCGGGCCGCGCCCGGGTGGCCGCCGTCCAGCGCGCCTCCCACCGGCTGAAGGACTCCTTCGCCACGGTGATGGGGGTCGCGCTCAATATGGCCCGGCGCGAGGCGTTCCAGGATTACGGGTACGGCTACGGGTACGGATATGGATATGGCCAGGCGCGGGTCAAGCCGGCCGTTCCCGCCGGGGTCGCGAAGCAATCCAACTAGGGAGGCGGGCGCCCGCGCTGGGGTGCGCCCTCGTGCTCGCGGGGGCGGCGCACGGGTACTTTCCCATCGGGATGTACGGCGTGGATGACCCGGCCGTCCTGCCGTTCCTGCGCGAGGCGGGGTTCAACGCCGTCCAGTCCTACAGTGAGACGGCCGCGGTGGAGCGCGCGCTCCTGGCCGCCGCCCGGCGGCAGGGGTTCCGGGTGCTGGCGCGGCCCGCCGGACTCATGGCCGAGGGGCGAGCGGTGCCGGACCCGCGGGGGGTGGCGGGCTGGTACCTGGTGGACGAGCCGGACGTGAGCCGAATCGCCCCCGCCGCGATCAGCGCCCGGGGCGAGGCCGTGCGGCGGTGGGCGCCGGGGACCGTCACGGCGCTGGTGGTGGGCGACGGCCGGGCGGCCACCCGGTACGCGGGATGCGCCGATGTCGTGATGGTGGACTGGTACCCGGTCCCGCACTTGAGCCTGGGATCGGTGGGTGACCATGTCCGGTGGACGGCGGAGGCGGCGGGGGGGAAGCCGGTGTGGGCCGTCCTGCAGGCGTTCGACTGGCGGGACAGCCCCCAGCGCGACCCCCGCAAGAAACGCATCGGCCGGTTCCCCACGGGGGTGGAGATCCGGTGCATGACGGCGCAGGCGCTGATCGAAGGCGCCCACGGCATCTGGTACTTCATGTGGCAGAAGCCCGGGGGGCTGACCCTGCGCGACCTGCCGGAATGGTGGTGGCCGGTGGCCGCCGCCGCCCGGGACCTGCGCGATCTGGAGCCGATCCTGGACCGGGGGGTGGCGGGACCGGTCCGGCGGTGGCCGGAGGGCGGCGCCAGCCGGACGTGGATGTACCGGGGGCGGGCCTGGACCATTGCCGTGAACCCGGGAAAGCGGGCGGTGCCGGTGCCGGGCTGGATGCGGCGCGGCCGGCCGGTGTTCACCCCGCCCGCGGACCCCGGGTTCCTGGAGCCCGGCGGGGTGCGGGTCGCGGTGGCCAATGAATAAACGGCCGCGGGTCTTCGCCCCGGTCCCGGCCTTCGGGCTGGCCGTGATCGGCGTGGTGGCGCCGCTCCTGTTCGGGAGCGTGGAGCCGTGGGCGATGCGCTGGCTGGCCGCGGCGTGCGGCGCGGTGGCCGTGGCGGGGGCATGGCGGTGGGGCGTCCGGTGGCGCGCGCTCCCCCTGTTTTCGGTCGTGGCACTGGCGCTGGCCGGGCTGGGGCTGGTGCAACTGCGCACCGTGCGCGGCCCGCTGGAGCCGGTGTTCGGCCCGGCCACGGCGTGCGCCTGGGCCACGCGGACGGCCATCGTCCTGTGGGTGGGCCGTGCCCTGCTGTTCTGGACGGCGGTGCGCGTCTTCGGGTCCCGCACCGCGATCCGCCGGGTGGCGTGGGCCCTCTTTGTCGGCGGCGTGCTGGTGGCCGGCGTGGGGCTGGCCCAGAAGTCCAGCGTGAGCCGGACCATTTACGGGGTGCGGCCCATCACGGGGGACCGGGCACCGTTCGGGCCCTACTACAACCGCGACCACGCGGCCGGGCTGATGGCCATGGCGGTCGCCCTGGGGCTGGGGCTGGCGCTGGACCGGCGGCGTCCGGCGGGCGGGCGCCGGACCCCGGGCGAGGCGGCGGAGGATACGGCGACGTGGGCGGTCCTCGCCTGCGGGCTGGCGGTGCTGGGGGCGGGGCTGTGGGCGACCTACTCCCGGGGCGCCTGCGGATCGCTGGTCCTCGGGCTCGCGGCCGTGTGCCTGCTCGCGGTGCCGGGCGCGGCGAGCCGCGACCGCCCGCTCCTCATCGCGGGCGCGGCCGGGGGCGTGGCGGCGCTCATCCTGCTCGCGGTGGCCTTTCCCTGGCTGGCGGGCCGGGAGGGCGGCGGCTGGGACGCCTCCATGCAGGGCCGGCTGGCGATCTGGTCGGGCGCGCGCGCCATGCTGGCCGACCGGACCTGGTGGGGGTTCGGGCTCGGGGCGTTCCGGCATTCGTTCCCGCCGTACCAGGCGGCGGGACTCGCCGGCACGGTGGGGCACGCGCACTCGGACTGGCTGGAGATCGCGGTGGACGGCGGGCTCCCCGGCTTCACGCTCGTCGCCTTCGGCATTCTCGGCACGCTGGCCGGCGGGTTGGGCCGGTGGGGGCGGGGCGGCGCCGGGCCGCGGGCGCTGACCGGGGGCGCGGCCGCGGCGGCCGTCGCGTTCTGCGTCCACGGGATCGCCGAAAACTCCTTCCAGATTCCCGCGAGCGCCGCGGTGTTCCTCGTCATTCTCGCCATGGTTGCCGCCCGGCCGGCGGCGCCCGTTCCGGTCCCGGCCCGGCCGTGGTGGGCCTGGCCCCTCGCGCTGGCGGCCCTGGTCCTGTGCGAGGCCGTGGCGGTCACCCCCCTTCCGGGATCGCCGCGGGAGGCGCGGGAGGCGTGCGCCACCAGCCTCCACCTGGCGGTGGTCCATCCCGCCGCAGGGCGCCTGCTGGCCATGGGCGCGCTGGAGGAGGCGGCCGCCGGGCTGGCGGAGACCCCCGAGGACCCGGCCCTGCTGGACGCCGCCGGGGAAGCGCTGGACCGCCTGCATAGCCTGGCCGATGCGCGGGCCGTCCAGGCGCGCGCCCGCCGGCTGTGCCCGTGGTGGCGGCCCTGACGGCGGTCAGATTCCCTCCCGCCACGGGTTGGGGTATAGTGAGCGGGTCATGATTCTGCCGTTCCCGCTGATCCGCCGCGCGGCCGTTGCGGCCGTCCTCGCCGGGGGCCTGCCGGCCGGCCGGTCGGCCGCCGCGCCCGCCCCGGTCAAGGTCCCGCCGCCGCACGCCGCCATCGTGGCCATGAGCGGCACGGTCCAGGTCATGCTCGCCGGGAGCAAGACGCGGCTCACCGGAAAAATCCATGCGATGGTCCCCGAGGGCGCGCTGGTCATGACCGGGGCCAACAGCACCTGCGAACTCGTCTTCATGAACGCGCACCATCTCCGGCTGGGACCCGAGACGACCGTGCGCATCGAGGGGCTTCCCAGGCCCGCGGGGATCGCCCGGATCCTGCTGGCCATGCTCAAGGGCCGGGTGCACGCCTCGGTGGACCCGTCGCTCCACACCGAGTTCGGACTGTCGGCCGGGACGGCCGTCGCCGCGGTGAAGGGGACCGATTTCGAGGTGACGACCCTGGCCAACGGCGAGGTGAGCATCGCGGTCCGGAACGGGACGGTGCTGGTCGGCACCTACAACGGGACCGATCTCAACGCGGCCTTCGCGGCGGCCCAGGCCGGCGGGGTCACGGTCCCCGCGGGGTACCGGACCCACACGACGGTCGCGAACGGCGTGGCCACCGCGACCCGGACGCCCTCGGCGGCCAGCCTCCATGTGGTCCAGATCACCGGGACGATGCGGATCACCACCACGGAGGGGACCGTCATCGTCCACGCCGGTGATCCCATTCCGGACATCCCGCCGGGGGCCGAGGTGACGATGGTGGACGGCACGGCGGTGCTCGAGTCCAACGGCATCTCCGTCCGGGCGGAAGCCGGCAACCACTTCACCTTTGATGTGGGGACCAATGCCGCGGGCCGTCCCTCGGTGAGCCTCCAGCCGCTGGAAGGCTCGTCCACGGTCAAGATGGAGGTGGCGGGCAGTCTGGTGAGCGTGCAGGCGAACGAGGCGGCGACGGGGGCCGTGGATGCCAACGGCAATGCGACCCTCATCGCCACCCACGGGACGATCACCGTGGTGGACCCGCTGGGCCACGCCACCGAAGTGACCGAGAACTCGACGGCCACCGTGGTCAAATACATCCCGACCGGCACGGGCGGGACGGATGGGGTGCCCGGCGGAACCGATGGCGTGCCGGGTACCAACACCACGCCCGCCTACCGCATCGAGATCAGCCCCAGCGCGCCGTAATCTTCGCGGGCGCGGTATCATAGCCGTCCCATGACCGCGCCGTCCGGATCCTTCTCCTTCCCCACTCCCACCCGCATCGGGCCGGGGGTCCTGAAGGAACTGCCCGCCCGCCTCGCCGCGCTGGGCGTCCGCAAGCCGCTCGTGGTCACCGATCCCGGGCTCCTCAAGGCCCCCGCGTTCGGCCTCCTGCGCGAGGTGCTGGGCGCGGCGGGTGAGGGATCCGGGTGGCAGGTGTTCTCCGCGGTCCAGCCCAACCCGGCCGAGGCCGAGGTCGTGGCGGCGGCGGCGGCGTACCGCGACGCCGGGTGCGACGGCGTCATCGCCTTCGGCGGCGGGAGCGCGCTGGACGCGGGCAAGGCGGTCCGGCTGTGGGTGAAGCGGCCGGACCTGACGCTCGCGTCCTACGACTGGCAGGCGGACTGGGCGGGACTGGCGCCGTGCGTTGCCATCCCGACCACGGCGGGCACCGGCTCGGAAGTCGGCCGGTCGTCCGTGCTGGTGCCCGCGGGTGAACAGGCCAAAAGGATCGTCTTCCAGCCCAACCTGCTGGCCCAGGCCGTGTTCCTGGACCCCGAGGTGACGGTGGGCCTGCCGCCGGCGCTCACCGCGGCCACCGGAGCCGACGCGCTCACGCACTGCATCGAGGCGTTCGTGGAGCCCTCCTTCCAGCCGCTGTGCGACGGGATTGCGCTGGAGGGCGTGCGCCTCATCGTGGGCGCCCTGCCCAGGGCGTTCCGGGACGGCAAGGACCTGGAGGCCCGCACCCACATGCTCGCCGCCGCGGCGATGGGGGCGGTGGCGTTCCAGAAGGACCTGGGGGTGGCGCACGCGCTCGCGCATCCCCTGTCTTCCCTGTGCGGGATCCACCACGGCACCGCCAATGCGCTGGTCCTGCCCGCCACGATGCGGTTCAACTCCGCGCGCAAGCCGGGGCTGTACCGCCGGGTGGGGGTCTCGTGCGGGCTGGACTGCCTGCTGATGCCCCCGGCCGAGGCGGACCGGATGACCATCATGTTCCTCATGGCATTCCTCAAGCGGCTGGGGCTGGCCGATGGCCTGCGGGTGCGGGGCGTCAAGGCGGAACTCCTTGACCCGCTCGCGGACATGGCCTTCGCCGACCCCTGTCACACCACCAACCCGGTGCCGGTGACGCGGGACGACCTGCGCCGGCTCTACGCGGAGTGCATGGAGTGACCGGGCGGACCTGGTCCTCATGGGTGGACGGGTCCTTTCTTTCCGTGGCGGGAGCGAAGCCTGTGCCGCTCGTGAATCCAGCCACCGAGGCCCCGTTCGCGGAGGTCGCCCCGGCGGGCGCGGCGGAGGTGGACCGGGCGGTCCGCGGCGCGCACGCGGCGTTCACCGGCGGCTGGCGCGACCTGGCACCGGGGAAACGGGCGGGCCTGCTGATGGCGGTGGCGGCGGCGATCCGCGCCCATCTCGAGGAGCTCGCGCAGTTGGAGACCGCGTGCATGGGGATGCCCATCACCGAGTCGCGGGACTGCGTGGACGGCACGGCCGGGGTCTTTGAGTACTACGCCGGCGCGGTGACGCGGCTGGTGGGGCAGACGATTCCCGTGGCGCGCGGCGGGTTCGACTACACCCTGCGCCAGCCGCTGGGCGTGGTGGCCGCCATCGTGCCGTGGAACTTTCCGCTCCTGATCGCCTCCTGGAAGGTGGCGCCGGCGCTGGCCGCGGGCAATGCCGTCGTG
>JAHFSL010000008.1 GCA_023265785.1 Candidatus Coatesiibacteriota bacterium
CCAGATCTTGCACCGGAACATCGGCCGCGGGGCCGGGCCGGCGATGACATCGGCCTTCATGTTGTAGTTGCTCCCGTGACACGGGCACCGGAACCGGTGTTCCGCGCTGAACCACCGCGGCGTGCACCCCAGGTGGGTGCACCGCGCCCAGATGGCGTAGATGCCGCCGGCATCACGGACGATCCAGGTCCGGAAATCCTTGAGCCACTTTTCCGAAACCGTGTTCGGCGTGTAGTCAGAGGGCTTGCCGACCTTGAATCTGGTCTCCGGCTCATACAGGACATTCGGAAAGAGGAACCGGTTCAGCGCCCCAAAGACTGCGGCCCCATAGGCGGCGATAATCCCCCACCCCACATTGACGACGAATTTCCGGCGGGTGACCTTGTCGTGGAAGGTTTCCGGACCGGCGCCGGGGACGGGAAGCGGGGCGTCAGCCATGATCGGGCCTTACCAGCCCGGCAGTTCCTTGTCGGCTTCGGCCTTGGGGCTCCGGTCCTCGAAGAGAACCTTGTACCGGTCGGGCGACGCCGCCTTGAACTTCGTCAGGAGCTCCAACCGGTGGGCCTTCCACTCCGACTTGTGCTTGACCTTCCGCTCGTTGGAATCAAACTTCAGGAACTCGAAGATGGCCTTGCCCTGCTTGATCTCACAGCCCGGCTTGCTCATCATGCGCTTCACATACCGGCGCCACTCGTCTTCCTTATAGAGCTGAGAGTTGATCGGGCGGGCCAGGGTGTGGCACTGGCCGCACGACTTGAAGCTCTCGTACTTCTTCTGGACGTCCGCCGGGTACTTGGCAATGTCAATCGAATCCGGCCCCGCATCGTTGGGGAACGGTTCCTTCTGCGCCTTCTCCTTCTCGGACATGGCACTCTTGGCCGTGTCCCCCGCCCGGACCTTCTTCGCGAATCCCAGGCCGGTGATCCCCACCACCGCGACAACAACCACGCCCACCACCATGCCACGCCGCATCATTGCCTTCCTCCTCTGGTCACGCTGTTCCCTGGTCTCCCGGGACCGCCTGATCCCTGCAGAACAGTCGCCATGTTAGCCACCCCGGGGCGCCCAAGTCAAGAAACGACCTCGCCCAGGGGGGGCTGGAAATGGCCACGGATAAAGGCCTCCTCGGCCTCCCGGGTGGGCGTTTCGCCGTCCATCTTGGCGCGGCGCAGGGCCTCCAGCATGCGCTGGAGCCCGGGGCCCGGGGCGAACCCCATGGCCATCAGGTCGTCACCCGTCAGGTGCGGCCGGGACTCCCGCGCGCCCCGCAGGACGTCAAGCATCCGCTCCCGGGCGGCGGGTGTGGGCAACAGGACCAGGGCGGCCAGCTGGAGTTCCAGTGATGCGGACCCCAGCACGGACCGCACCTGACTGGGGCGGGCCGCGGCCTCCAGCGCGGCCACCAGCTCCCCCATCCCGCCCAGCCGGACCAGCGCGTCCCGTGCGGCCACGGAGAGGTTGAGGCGGCGGCCCGCCTCGCCCCGCTCTTCCGGGCTGGCGTGGCGCAGGAGCAGGAGAAGGCACGCCACGGCGGGGTCCCAGGTCGGGCCCTTTTCCACCAGCGCCACCACATGCTTCATCGCCTCCACCTCCCCGGCAAACGTTCCCTCCGGGCGGGCGCCGGGCAGGACCGCCTCCAGCAGATTCCAATCGCGCAGGCGTGAGAACACGGCGGCCGGCTCGGACTCGAACAGGCCATGAAACACCTCCTCGCGCAGACGGTCGGCGGAGAGGAAGTCGAAGATACGCGCCGCCAGGGCCCCGGCCATCGCCTCCCGCGTTGCCGCATCGGGCACGAATCCGAACCGGGCCGCAAATCGGGCCATGCGAAGCAGGCGGGTGGGGTCGTCGAGGAAGCTCCCCGCATGAAGAATCCTGAGCCGGCCCGCGGCCAGGTCCGCCGCCCCCGCGTGCGGGTCCAGCATCTCCCCGAACCGCGCGGGTGTGATCGCCATGGCCATGGCATTGATGGAAAAATCCCGGCGGCCCAGGTCCGCGGCGATGGCGGCGGGGGACACCTCCGGCAGGGCCGCCGGTCGGGGGTAGGTTTCCGCCCGCGCCGTGGCCACGTCCACCCGGTCCAGGTCCGGCAGGGTGAGGGTCCCCGTGTGAAACCGCGGGTATTCCTGCACCCCGGCGCCCAGCCGCGCGGCCGCGCGGCGTGCGAAGGCCAGCCCGTCACCCTCCACGACCACGTCCAGGTCCACGGTGCCCGCCTCCAGCAGGAGGTCGCGGACCGGCCCGCCGACCAGCCACGCACCCTGCCCCCGCTCCTCCGCGATCGTGCCCAGCAGGCGGAGGCGGGCCGCGGCCGCCGGCGCCAGCCGGGCCGCCGGGCCGGACACGCCGCCTGGGCTACCCGCCACGCTCGGCGTCCACCGTCACCCGGTACGCCGTCTGGAGTGCACGCGTCACCGGCCGCCGCGCCGGGAACCGCCGCCCGCCCAGCCATGCGAGGGGAAGAATCTCAATGGTGGAGGCGCTCACGAAAGCCTCATCGGCCCCCGTCAGGGCGGCCGGGAGGTACCGGCCCTCCCGCACGGAAAAGCCCAGCCGGCGGGCCAGGTCCAGGACCACGGCGCGCGTGACGCCCGGCAGAATCCCCGCGGCCAGCGACGGCGTGGTCAGGACGCCGCGCCGCACCCAGAAGATATTCGCCGACGCCGCCTCGGCCACCTCCCCCGCCGGGTTGAGCAGGATCGCTTGGCGCGCACCCCGACCCGCTGCTTCCCGGGATGCCAGGATGTTGTTGAGCAGGCTCGTCGCCTTGATCGCCGGGTCCACCGCGCGCCGGTCATTGCGCACGACCCGCGTGATGACCGCCCGGACCCCGTCACGCACCGTCGCTGGCGGCGGCGGGAGGTACGGGGCCGCGGTGATGAGGACGGTCGGCTGGAGGCCCGCCATGAGCGCGGGATCGGGGCCGCCTGCGCCCCGGCTCACCGTGATCCGGATGCGCGCGTCCGCCAGCCGGTTGGCGGCGAGCACCCGCCGGACCATGGCCGCCAGCCCGGCCCCGTTTCCCGGAAGGCGAACGCCGGTCAGGCGCGCCGAGGCACGGAGGCGGTCCAGGTGGGCCGGAAGGCGGAACGGGTGGCCGCCGTAGGCACGGATCGTCTCGTAGATGCCGTCGCCGTAGAGAAAGCCCCGGTCGAACACGGAAATCCCGGCCCGGCGGGCGGCAACGAGCCGACCATTCAGGTACACCATCAGGTCCACGATGGCCATCACACCATACCTTCCGCGTGGCCGCAGGGCGCGGCCGCCGCCCTCGCCCAGGCGATTACCCGCTCCAGACCCGCCTCCAGCGTCACCGCGGGACGGAACGCGAGCGCCGTCAGCCGTGCAATGTCCGCCTCCCAGAGCGGTGCCGCCCCGGGCTGGGCCTCCCCCCGGCAGTGCACCGAATCCGTGCGGCCCCAGTGCCGGGCCAGGGCGAGGGCCACCTCGCGAACCGCCAGCGAGCGCCCCGAGGCCACATTGTAGGGTTCGCCCCGGCAGGGACCGAACCGCCGGATTGCATCCAGGGCGCGCGCCAGGTCCGACACATGCAGATAGTCCCGCCGCTCCTCCCCCGTCCCGCGAAGGGTGAGGGGAAATTTCCCCTGCAGGGCCTGCTGGACCAGTTCCCAGACCAACAGGTTCCTCTGGCCCTCGCCGTACAGCGAGAAGATCCGCAGGCTGACGGTGCGCAGGCCGTAGCGCCGGGCGTACGCCAGCCCCAGGTCCTCGGCTGCGGCCTTGGCCTCCCCGTACGGGGACACGGGGACACGGGGATCCCCCTCACCCATCGGCTGGCGGACCGGGTTCCCGTACACGGAAGCGCTCGAGCACATGGCCACGCGCGCCCCCGGCGCCGTCCGCCTGACGGCCTCCAGCAGGTCCCGGTAGGTCTCGGTGTTGGCGTCAAGGCACGCGCGCGGGTTCGCGAAGGAGGCGGACACCGAGGAGGTGCCGATCGCGTGGAGGACCAGCACGGGACGGCTGGCGGCCAACGCTGGCGCGAAGCGCGCCCACCCGCCGGCACCCCACACCAGCCGCAGCGGACGCACGCCAGGCGGCGCGGGCTCCGGTTGGCGTCGGGATAGCGACCAGACCGCCCATCCCGCTTTTGCAAAGGCCCGGGCCACCGATCCGCCGATGAACCCGTTTCCGCCCGTGACCAGGAGCCTCACGCCGAAACCCCGGCCAGCAGGGCCAGCGACTCCCGGATCTGCCGCTCCCGGCTGAACCGTTCGCGGGCGTGTTCCAGCGCCCGGCCGGCCATCGCGCGGAGGCCGGCGGGATCGCCCATCAGGGCCCGGATCGCCGTGGCTTCGGCGGCCGCGTCCCCTTCGGGGAACACGCGACACAGGAAGGCGTCGGCCAGCGCCCGCGCGTAGGGCTCCTCGGCACGGGCAATCACCGGCAGGGCCGAGGCCATGGCCTCCTGGACCACGAGCGGGAAGCCCTCTCCGCGGGAGGGCAGGAGCAGTGCGTCCGCGGCTTGGTACAGATCGCGCAACGATTCCGCGCTGGCCCCGGCGACCCGACGGAGGTTTGGCGTGCGTTCGGGCAGGTCACCCTCGAGCGGGCCGCGGCCCACCATGACGAATTCGAATCCGGGCAGGTGCGTACTGACCTCCCAGACCCGGCGGGCGCCCTTCCGCGGCGCCAGCCGCCCGACGAAGAGGAGGACCGGCCGGTCCGCCCTGAGCCCCAGCGCCTGCCGCAGTCGCGCGCGCGTGGTCGGGGAGGGCGGAACAAAAAAATCCGTGTTGACGCCGTTGCCGATCCGGCGGATCCGATCCGGTGGAAGGCCCACCGCGTGCTCCAGGACACGTTGCCCGCCCTCCGTGCCGGCCACAACCGCGGCCGCCCGCCCGGCGTTGAACCTCCCCAGAGAGCGGTAGGCCGCCGCCTGGATGCCTCGGAGCATCCGCGAGGGATAGACCACGAAAGGCGCGTGCTGGGTAATGACCAGAGGAGTCCGAAGCGCTGGACACCACAGCGCCGCCAGGGTGGTCCCGGCGTACAGCAGATCCTGGGCGTGGACCGCATCGGCCCACGCAACCAGCCGGCGGATTTCAGCCACCCCCTCCAAGCCCCACACCGGCACCGGCACGTCCAGAAACCGCTCTGCGAGATTGACGCACCCCACGCGGACCAGGTCGCCATCCCGGCGCGGTGCGTCCCGGGGCACTCGGCTGGCCACCCAACGAACCTCGTGACCCGCGGCCCGGTATCCCTCGTACAGCGTGCGAGCGACCATTTCCACCCCGCCCAGGTGGGGGGGCATGTAATGGGTGACCAGCCCGATCCTCATGCGTCCCCCTGGCTCACCGCGATGGCGGTCCTCATCCGGGGCCAGCGGCGGCGGGAGGACCCACGGCGGATGGAAAGCGGCTCTTGAGCGCGAGGCATCGGCGTTCGAGAAGCTGCCAACTGGCCCAGGCCATGAGGACGGTGACCGCAGTGGCAACCAGATAGAAGGCCATCTGCAGGGGTAGCGTACAGTCGTGCTCCCCGATCAGGACATTTCTGACCAGGATGACCACGAACAGGTGATACAGGTACAGCCCGTAGGAGTACTTCCCGAAGAACCCCAGCACGCGGGAGGACAGGCACCGCGCAAGTGCGCCCGCGGGATGGCGGAGGACCCGCAGAATGAGCGCCGTCCCGATCCATCCCAGAATGGCGTACCGCCACGACGCCGCACAGTGCGCCAGGAATCCGTCCGGCCGGGCGTGCGCCAGTTGGAGAGCCGCGGTGACACTTGCCGCCAGGACGGTGGCCCCCAGGCACACCCGCTCGAATCGCCGCCCCCCATCGCCGGGAGCCCGCAGCACGGCTGCCGCCAGCGCCCCCAGCGCCAGTTCGTCCATACGGCACGGCGTTAAGAAGTAGGTCCACAGAAGTGGAGCGCCGGCGGTCAGGAGTGCCAGCCGGCACGCCAACGCCCCCGCGATAACGGCAACGCAGCACCGCATGAGGCCTTCGCGGGAGAGCACGGCCACGACCAGGGGCCACACCAGGTAGAACTGTTCTTCGATGGCGAGGGACCAGGAATGGTCCAGAACCTCATTTCGGTATGTCATCGTCATGGCGATGAAGTAATTCGAAAGGTACAGCACATACCACCACCCGTCGCCGGACACCGCCCGTATCCAGACGAGATCCCGCGTCGCCAGATGGAGTCGCGCCCCCACGAGCGGCAGGAGACCGAAGCCCAAGAGCAGGGTGACCGCGTAGGCAGGGACGATTCGCAGCACCCTCCGCATATAGAACGACGAAAAGTACCCGGCGCCGCCCCGACCGTCGAGCAGAATCCCAGTGATTAGGAACCCGGAAAGGACAAAGAAGAAATCCACCCCGCTGTTCCCCACCAGGGCGACCCGGGCGAGCCCCGGGTACAGCCGGCCCACCCCGGAGTGGGTGGTGAAGTGGTTAAACAGCACCAGCAGGATCGCCACGCCCCGCAACCCATCCAGCGCCGCCACACGACCGGCGGACGGGGGAGGGCCGCCCGGGCTCCCGGGGCGGGCGTCCCCTTCCGCGGGCCGCCCCCGTTCACCGCGGAGGATCGTCGTGTCGGCGCCCCGCGAAGGATGGCTCCAGGCCGGCCGCGATATAGAATCCGCCCGCCACGGTCTGGACCCCGAGCAGGACGAGAGTCATGCCAAAGACGCCGATGATCGTGGTCTGGCTGGATAGAGGGGGGAACCCCCGTGACAACCAGGATCCCAGCACCTGCAGGCCGGTGGCGAGGCCCGCCGCCATCAGAAGGCCCCCGACCATCAGGGTGCGTTCCAGGGAAAGCAGGCCGAGCCACGCACGCGGCCAGCCACTGGATTCCTCCTCCTCTCTCAGGAAGGCGATGCACAGCCCCAGGTGGACCACCTGGTAGCCGATCAGAACCAGCGCACTGCCGCCGATCGCCACGTGGACGTCAAGCGGATGGCCCAGGATGGCCACGTGAAACCCGGACGCGACCACCATCCCGGCCCCCGCCAAAGAGGCCAGAATTCCCGGCACGAGCAGGATCGACGCCGGAGCGAGGAAAAGCATGAGGCGCAGGTGTCTCCAGCCGTCCGCCAGCGCGCGCAGGTGTGGCGGTCGCCGCCGCCCCGCGGGGCGGTAGGTGATCGGCACCTCGGTCATGGTGAGGCGCTGCCGCGCGGCCATGGCCAGCATTTCGCTGGCGAATTCCATCCCTGGGCTGCGGAGCGCCAGCCGGTCCCAGGCCCGGCGGGTGAAGGCCCGCATCCCGCATTGCGAATCGCTCACGCGGAACCGAAACAGGATCCAAAGCGCGAGGTTCAGGAAGGGGGTGCCGATCACCCGATGAGTCCATGGCATGGCGCCCGGGAGGATCCGGCCGCCCAGCCGGGTGCCGCGGACCAGGTCCACCCCGCGCCGCAATTCGGCGACGAACGAGGGAATGGCGGAGAAATCGTAGCTCAGATCACTGTCCCCCATCAGGAGCCAGCGGCCGCGCGCCGCGGCGATCCCGCCCCGGATGGCGGCGCCGTACCCCTTTTCCCCCACCCGCACCACGCGCGCTCCGGCCGCCGCGGCAAGCCGGCGCGACCCGTCCGTGGAGCCGTTGTCCGCAATCACAACTTCGCCGGGGACGCCCGACTGCCGGATTCCCGCCCGCGCCTCGCGCACACAGGCCGCCACCGTCTCCGCTTCGTCCAGGCACGGCATGACCACGGACAGCACCGGCCGCCGGCGGCGTCCCCTCATCACATCACGCCGCCGGATCGGGGCGGGTCCGGGCCACCATGAGGGCCAGGGCTGAGGGTCCCACCGTTCGCTCGGCCCATGCCAGGGGAAGGCCCACCACCACCGCCGCCACCGTCGACAGACCGCGCAGGACGAGGTATCGGGCAAGGCCCCCCCTGGCCGCGTTGCCGTACACCCCGCCGCTCACCAGACTGAGCCCGATGAGACCCGCCGCGACGGACAGGGCCGCAGGCTGCCACGCGGCCCGCTCGAACCCGCACTTCACCAACGCCGCATCCACCCCCCGGCGCGTCGGAAGCAGGAGGTGCCGGGGCGCCTCCCGCACGGACACGTGCCGCGCCCCAAACCAGCGCAGGGTGAGGGCCTCGACGAGCGGAACCCGGGCCACGATCCAGCCAGGCGTCTTCAGGACGCGCCGCGCCGCGTGAAGCGTGGTGACCATGTCGGGTAGATGTTCAAGGACATCGAAGAACGTCACCACGTCATAGCGTCCGGCGAGCTCTTCCGCATGCATTTCCAGGGTGCCGGACCGGACGGGCAGGCCGAGCGCCCGGGCGTGCTCGGCCGCCCGGTCGGAGTACTCCAAACCGTCCGCGACCATGCCTGCCTGCCGGAACGCCTCGAGGCGGTATCCTTCACCGCATCCGACATCCAGGAGGGACGGGGTCCGCGGTAGCGGCAGCCGCTGGATGGGGCGGGTTTCCCTCTCAATCAGCCGACGATAGAAGAGAGCCCACTCCCATCGCCGGATGAGCCGGGCCAGGCCCCCGCCCTCCTCCCGGCGGAACATGTACCCGTCCGGATACGCCTGACGAATCACGTCGGGCGGCGGCTGCGGCCGGAGGATCGCGCTCCCGCAGCCGCCGCAACGCACGAACGAGAATTCCCCGCCCACCATTCCCGCATGGTCCCGCACGGTCCACCACGGAGTGGGATCGACGGAACCCTCGCACAGCGGACACGCGGAAGGCGACATGCCTTCATCGTACACTTTGGCCCGTGAGCGGCAGGTCTCTGCGCCCGCGACCCGTGCCTCCCTCCGACCGGCCGGTGACCGGACCACGCTATTGTGGGAGCATGCTCGTGCCGGGTTCCCTGGCGACCGCGGTGGTCTTGATTCCCGTGAGGGTGCTCTGGCTGGGCGGACTCTCGCTCCTCCTTTGGGAGACGGTCGGCCGGCTTGGAGACGGCGCCCTGCGTCTTCTCCCCCACCGGGAGCGGGGCGCCCTGGCCGGGTTCGGGTTGGGCCTCCTTGTCGGCTGGCCCATCCTGGGGCTGTCGTATCTCGGCCTGGGCATGGCGGGACTGTTTTCCCCATGGCCATTGGGAGGCGCATTCATCCTGATGACGGGCGTCTCGTCTTTCCGGCGCTCACGGAGGGTGAGGCTGCTCGCCGCGGCCCGGTCCTGGGCGGCGGCCGGAACCGGCGGGCTGGCCGTGCTCCTGCTCGCTCTGGCCCCCATCCTGTTGTCCCTGCTCTCCCCCGAGCGGGAGGTGGACAGCCTGATCTACCATCGCGGTGCCCCGTGGCAGTTCCTCCAGGCCCACCGGGTCCTCCTGACCTGGGTGCCGGCAAGTTTCCAGATCCCCCTTCCCATCGAGATGGGGTACGCTCTCCCCCTGCTGATCGGCGACGAGCGGCTGATCGGGGGGATCACCGTGTCCATGTTCGTCGGCGCCAGCGCGGTGTGGGCCTCCCGCAGCCTCGCGCAGGGGCGGCCAGCCGCAGCCTGGCTCGGACCCTTGCTCGCCCTCGCCCTCCTGCACCTGCCCCGGCTACTGACCGTCTCCAAGAACGATGTGGCGGCCGCCGCCCTCCTCGTGGCCGGCGCGATCGTGCATCAGCCGGGATCCCCGCTGCTGACCGCCGCGCTGTTCGGGTTGGGACTGTCGGCCAAGCTCACGGCCGCCCCGTGGGTTGCGGCCTGGTGGCTCGCGCAGGGCCCCGCCCCGCGCCACTGGATCCGGATTGCAATCATCGTCGCGCTCTCCTCGCTCGCCTGGACGGCCAAGTCCTACTTCGCCCTCGGCAATCCTCTCTTCCCGGTCGGCCGGAACCTGTTTTCCACCCTGGATTGGGACGCCCGGAACGCCGCCGCCCAGTTCAAGTACGTCCTGCCGTTCTGGGATGCGGACACCCTCACCCCGGCCCGGCTGCCAGGCGCCTTCTTCGTCCACATGCGCGAGGAGTCGCTCCTCGTGTGGCTGGCGTTTCCCGGGTTGGTCTGGTTTAGCCGTCATCGCCGGGCGGCGCTGGCCTGCCTGCTTGGGGGCATCGGCATCCTCGGGCTCGGCCATGCCTCGCGGTACCTGCTTCCGGTCGGCTGGCTCCTGTCCCTGCTGGTCGCCGAGGAGGGGCTTCGCATCACTGCCATCCCCGCCACGGCAATCCGGGTGGGGCTCGTGGTATTCGCCCTGGTCCAGGTCAGCCAGACCGCCGGACGCGAATGGCGAGATGACCCGTCCAGGCTGGTTGCGTCCGCACCCGGGGTGGTGGCGCGCGATCAGACATCGTTCGACGAGGCCCGTCGCCGGCTCCGCCCGGGACCGGGTGGCCGGATCCTGAGCGTGGGGGACCTACGCACCTGGGGGCTCCCGGGGCGGGTGGTCTATGGGGGAACGCTCGGTGAGACCCCACTGGTGTGGAAGCTCGTCCACGAATCCCCCGACGCCCGCCGGATTGCGGTCCGCGTCCGCCAGCTGGGCGCCCGCACCCTGCTCTTCAATTATGTGAACGCGTTGTTCGTTGCCCAGTATTACGAGCCCTTTCCGTGGACCCTCCCGATGCTGGAGCGGTATTCCGCGTTCGTGCGCACGAACCTGGCCGTGGCCTGGTCAGGCCGGCAGGAGGATTTTCTTAACGGCGGATTTCTTGCCTATGCGGTGTCATGGCATGTCCACGCCCGGGCCGAAGCCACCGTCATGTTCCTTCCCGGCACCGAATTGACGATGCTCCCCGCCCTGCGCCTGCGCAACGCCGGCCGCCTCCCCGATGCCATCGCCGAACTCCGCACCTGGACCCGGCGGCTCCCGGGCGTCCTCTTCTACCCCACCGAAGTGGCGACGGACCAGGCGCTCGCGGGCGACTGGGCGGCGGTCTACCGGACGCTCCGACCCCTGTGGGACGGTGGTGTCCGCGAGGTGCGCGTCGCATCCAACCTGGGGACGGCGGCGCTATCCCTCGGGAAACCCGACGAGGCCCGGGCCGCCTACAGAGCCGTGCTGGCCCGGTCGGACGCCGAAGCGGACCTCGTGCGCCTTCGCCTCGCCCGTGCGTGGTTTATCACGGCCCAAGATCAGGTGGCCGCCGGCCGGACGGCCGCGGCCGGGGCTTCGTTGGAGGCGGGATGGTCGTGCGTCTGCGCGGTGGCGCCCCCGGACGGCGGGCCCGCACTCCGCGAGTATCACGAGGGGCGGGCACTTATCCAAGGGTTGCAGGCCCATCTCTGCGCGTCCCGCGGTGATCGGGCCCGCGCACTCCTCCTGTTCCATGCAGCCCTGCAGGACGGGCCGGACCTCCCCGCCTCCGGATACTGGCGGGAGCGAATCGGCCAGATGTCGCGCTCATGGCCGGAAACCCACCCGTAAATCCGTGAGCGGCGCACCCAGAGCGGCCAGCATCCCGGCGGCCTTGTGGTTCGTTTCATCCCACTCGGCGGTGGGATCGGAATCGGCGACAATCCCTCCCCCGACGCCGAACGATAGCCGCGACCCCACCAGGGCAATCGTGCGGATGGCGATTGAAAAATCGGCATCACCGGTAAAGGAAAGGTATCCGATGGCCCCGGTGTAAATACCGCGTGGGCCGGGTTCCAGGCCGGCCAGAATCTCCTCGGCCCGTATCTTTGGCGCGCCGGTGATGGAGCCCCCGGGGAACAGCGCGGCCAGGGCCTCCGTTGCGGTCACGCCCCGCCGCAGGCGACCCTCCACCGTGGAGGTGAGATGAAAGACCTGGGGATATCGTTCGAGCGTGGCCAGCTCGGCCACCCGCACCGTCCCCGTCTCGCACACGCGGCCGAGGTCGTTGCGTTCCAGGTCCACGATCATGACGTGCTCGGCATGGTCCTTCGGGCTACGCACGAGGTCGAGCGCCTGGATCCGATCCGCCGCCCGGTCGGCACCCCGCGGACGGGTCCCCTTGATCGGCCGGGTCTCCACCCGGGCGCCCCGAACCTTCAGGAACCGTTCCGGGGACGCCGAACAGATCCGGACGCGGCCGAAATTGAGGTACGCGGCAAAGGGAGCCGCCGAGACCGCGCGCAGGCGGCGGTGGAGGTCGTACGGGTCTCCCCGCCAGGTGGCCGCGGCCCGGCGGGTCAGGTTGGCCTGGTATATTTCCCCCCGGGCGATCGAGTCCCGGACGGATTCCACCGCCTCGAGATACTGCGCGCGGGTGCGGTCCCAGCCGAGCGGGGAGGTGAGCTCGAACGGCGGGCGCCGGGGCGGAGTCTCGCCCCGAACCGCGGCGCGGATCCATGCCGAAAGCCGCGGGCCACCCGCCCAGGCCTCGCGGCGGACCAGGTCAAAGGCCGCCACCTCGTTGTAGAACGCGAAGCACAGGTCGGGCAGGCCATCGCCCGGCGGGCGGGCGCCGCCGATCCGTTCGAGGAGCCGGCCCGCCTCGTAGCCCGCATACCCCACGGCGCCCGCCGCCAAAGGCGGGCCGCCGGCCAGGGGTTCACGGCGGTGGCGCGCGACGAGACGCCGGAGGACCTCGAACGGCGCACCGAGACCACGGGTGACCCGGCCGCGCTCGCGCACCGACCAGGACCGGCCGCGTGCGGCGAACACCAGGAACGGATGGCTGCCCATGAATGCCCACCGGCCCAGCTTGGAGTCCGCCAGCGAACTGTCAAGAAAGAAGCTGTGCGGCTCCGCGGCGATGAACCGGAACACGTCTGCCGGATCGCATCGTAAGGGCGACCACGCCGCCCCCCGCTCCCGGCTTCCCCGTTCCGCCATGGCTCTAGGGTAGGCCAAACCGGTGTGTTACAGTCAAACGACCGTGAAGGTGCTCCTCGCCTCCCCCCGCGGCTTCTGCGCCGGCGTGGATCGCGCGATCGAAATTGTCGAACTCGCCCTCCAGGCCTACCAACCGCCGGTCTATGTCCGCAAGGAAATCGTGCATAACCGGTTCGTGGTCGAGGACCTGGCCGCGCGGGGCGCCGTGTTCGTCGAGGAACTCTCGGAAGTTCCCGCGGGCGGGGTGGTCGTGTTCAGCGCCCATGGCATTGCCCCCGCCGTCCGGGCTGATGCAGCCGCCCGGGGCCTCCGGACCATTGACGCCACCTGCCCGCTCGTCACGAAAGTGCACCTGGAGGTGACCCGCTTCCTCGAAGAGGGGTACGAGCTGGTGCTCGTGGGCCATGCGGGGCATGACGAAGTGGTGGGCACGATGGGCGAGGCGCCAGGCCGGATCCGACTCGTCACCTGCGTCGGCGACGCCACGGCCCTGGCAGTGGAGCGCCCGGACCGCCTGATGGTCCTGACCCAGACGACGCTCTCCATGGATGACACGGCCGCCATCATGGCCGAACTCCGGCGGCGATTCCCCCGCCTGTCGCTTCCCCCTTCCGACGACATCTGCTACGCCACGCGGAACCGCCAGCAGGCCGTCAAGGCGCTCGCGGGGCGGGCGCCGCTCATCCTTGTCGTCGGAGCCCCGAACAGCTCGAACTCCATCCGGCTCGTCGAAGTGGCCAAGGACGCGGGAGCGCGGGCCCACCTGGTGAACCATGTTGGCGAGGTGCAGTGGGACTGGTTTCAAGGCGTGGAGGTCGTCGGCGTTTCCGCCGGCGCCAGCGCGCCGGACAGCATCGTCCGGGAGGTCATCAACACGATTCTGTCCCGGTTCGGCGGCTCCGTGGAGGAAGTCCGAACCGTGAAGGAAACCGTGCATTTCGTCATCCCGCCAGAGCTGGAGACCGCCCTAAAGTCCCGCGGCCTGGTTGCGGCCAAGCGCTAGCCGTCTTCCGCCACTCCGTGCCTCCGATGTTCCCGCGCCTGCCCCTGCTCCTCGTCCTGGTCCTCGGCGGGTGCGCCCACCCACAGGCGCGCATCATCATCGGGGCCGATCCAGGGGTGCGCCTGGAGCTCGAGAGCTTTCTCGCCGCCCACCCGTTGGGCGCCGCCGAGGACCTGAAGGCTGTCCCGGTGGGGGCCATCGCGACCACCAGCTACGCCATCGTGCAGGTGCGGACCCGGGAGCGCGCCCACCTGCATGCTGACCACGACCTGACCGTGCATGTCCTGCGCGGCACCGGCTGGATCGTCCTGTTATCCGCGCCCTCCGGGTCCATGTTTTCCGGCACCGCCCACCCCCTCGGGCCCGGCGACCTCGTCTCCATTCCCCGGGGCACGATCCACTGGTTCGTCAACACAGGGCGGGAACCCGCCGTCGCCCTGGCGTGTTTTACTCCTCCATATGACGGCCGTGACCTGGAAACCAATCCCAACATCAATGCCATGGACGCCGCGGTGATGCTCGAGCTCCGGTCCACGCGGCTGGCACCCGGCACCCTCGAGCTGAAGGGCGGCCGGTCCGAATCTGCGACGTCCTACTCCGTCGAAAGCCGCCCGGCCGGGGGGCCCTAACGATCCCTCTCACCGGTGCGGCCCCCGATGCGGCGGCACGGTGCCACCGGATCCTGGACGGTATTCCGCCGGACGGCCTCTTCGCCGCCGGGCAGGCGGCAGGTGCGCCCTGCCGAATCGGGCCGGTCCCCTTCCCGCTCGCCCCAGCGGTGCTCGCGGCGCTGGAACGGCAGGGCACTCTCTGGCTGGCGTTCATACGCGCTGCCCATCGCCTCTATATAGAGAGCCATCAGGGGGGGGCCCCCCGCTGGATCGCCGGCTGGCTCGATGCCGGCAAGCCCCCCCGGCTGGTCGAGTTCGGGCGGATGAACCGGTTCAAGGCGGCGGTTCCGCTGGTCCTGCGTCCCGACCTCCTCCTGACGCCTGGCGGGCTGGCCGCCTGCGAGCTCGACGCCGTGCCGGGCGGCATCGGCCTGCTGGGCTGCCTGTCCCGCCTCTATGAACTGGAAGGTTTCTCGCTGGCGGGGGGGCCGGACGGCATGGTGGCGGGATTCCGTGAGGCGCTGGGCTGGATGGCCGGGATGCCCGACCCCGTCACCGCCATCGTGGTCTCGGAGGAATCCTCCATGTACCGGCCGGAAATGCAGTGGCTGGCCGGGGCGCTGGCCGCGGCGGGGGGCTCCGTGACCGCCGTGGATCCGGCGGGCGTTGCTGCCGGGGACAGCGGGGTGCGGCTGGCCGCGAATGGCCGGGCGCTGGACGCGGTCTACCGCTTCTTCGAACTGTTCGACCTGGACCAGGTGCCCGGCGGCGAAGCCCTGCTAGAGGCCGCCAAGATGAAGCAGGTCCGGCTGACGCCGCCCCCCAAGGCCCATCTCGAGGAGAAGATCTGGTTCGCCCTCCTCCACCATCCGGTCCTCGCGCCCCACTGGGAAGGCCTCCTCGGGGTCGCCGCATATGAGGAATTGCGCGCCCTCGTGATCCCGACCTGGGTGCTCGATCCCACCCCCCTGCCGGGACACGCGGTGATTGCGGGACAGCCCGTGGCAGGCCGGACCCTGCAGTCCTGGGACGACCTGGCCGGGCTCTCCCAACGGGAACGCAGCCTCGTGCTCAAGCCCTCGGGATTCGGCGAGGACGCCTGGGGCAGCCACGGCGTGCGGTTCGGATCGGACCTGTCCCAGCCGGACTGGGCAGCGGCCGTCCGGCAGGCGCTGGAGGCGTTCCCCACCCGTCCGTGGATCCTCCAACCCTACCGGCCGGCCGCGGTGACCGATGCGCCCTACTGGGATCCGGGTCGCGGGGAGATCCACGCCATGGCGGGACGGGTCCGGCTCTGCCCGTATTACTTCGTCACGGGTGAGACGGAAACACGGCTGGGCGGCGTGCTGGCCACGGTGTGCCCCGCCGACAAGAAGGCCATCCACGGGATGCCGGAAGCCATCATGGCTCCCTGCGGCCCCGTGCGAGAATGAAACCCGTCATGGATGATTGGCGGCACCTCCTCGCGCACGGGACCAACCATGCGGCCGACTCCGGGGCCGCGGGAGATCCCGCCGCCCTGGCCCGCGCGGAGACCGCCTTCCCGGTCCGCATCAATGCCTACTACCGGGGGCTGATCGGCGAGCCTGACGACCCGCTGGGCCGACAGGTGATCCCGTCCGTCGCCGAACTGGACGACCCCGGGGGGGTGGCCGACCCCCTGGGCGAGGATGCGGACATGCCCGTGCCCCACCTCGTGCACCGCTATCCCGATCGTGTCCTGCTGCTGGTCACCTACCAGTGCGCCGTCTACTGCCGGTTCTGCACCCGCAAGCGCACCGTCGGCCGCCTCCCGACGCCCACCGTGGCCGAAACACAGGTGGCGGTGGATTACATTCGCCGGACCCCCCGGATCCGGGACGTCATCGTCTCCGGAGGCGACCCCTTCCTCCTGTCTGACGACCGGCTTTCCGGAATCCTCGGGCTCCTGCGGGCCGTCCCCACCGTCCAGATTCTCCGCGTGGACACCCGCGTTCCGTGCGTCCTGCCCCAGCGGGTGACGGACGCCCTCTGCCGCGAACTGTCCCACCACCACCCGGTGTACGTGAACACCCATTTTAACCACCCGCGCGAGGTCACCCCCGAAGCCCGGGCGGCCTGCGAACGGCTGGTGGACCATGGCATTCCGGTGGGCAACCAGACCGTCCTGCTCAAGGGCGTGAACGATGACCCCGCGACCGTCAAGGAGCTGGTCCAGCGGCTCCTGGCCATCCGGGTCAAGCCGTACTACCTGTACCAATGCGATCCCGTGCAGGGCACCGCCCACTTCCGGACCAGCGTCACCAAGGGGCTGGAGATCCTTGCGGCCCTGCGGGGGCATACCTCCGGCATGGCGGTACCCACCTATGTCATTGACGCCCCCGGCGGCGGCGGCAAGGTTCCCCTCCTCCCCGAGGGTGTTGTCGAGATGAGCGAGGAGCGCGTGGTGGTCCGGAACTTCGAGGGGAAGCTGTTCACCTATGATGCGGGCGGCACACGGGCGGCGGTGAAATGAGGGCGCCGGAACCACCCGTGTTAGAATCGGGCGTCATGAAGCGCCTTCGCCTCCCCGTGGTGGGACTGGGCCTCGCCGCCGGCCTGGCCGGATGCGGGGACGCGGTCCGCCACGAAGTCACGGTCAGTGACACCCTCCGCAAGATCCCGGTGCATTCGGTCATCGTGCTCGAGCCGTTCATCGCCCGCAAGGTCAAGCGGACCCGGAAAGAGGATTACTTCCACATGAAGCCCGACCGAGCGGCGGCGACCGTGGATCGGGTGCGGGCCGGGCTCACCGCGTCCTTCTCGGCCAGCCTGAGCGTGGATACCGCGTACATCCCTGACGAGGCCACCCGCGCGTGGGCGGCCGAGATCGGCGAGGACCTTTCCCGGAGTCGCATTCCGATCTCCGTGGAACCCCATCCGCTCGCCACGGAGGCCGTGGTCCTCACGGGCATCCAGATCTTCGGATGGGAGCACGTGGAATTCCAGGCTCAGTTCCTCTGGTTCGCGCGCAAGTCGATCGGCGCGCCCAAGGTCACCCATGCCGTCAAACTCCAGGTCATCCTGATTGATCCGCGCAACGGGGCGGTCCTGATGGATGCCCTGGAGGGTCAGGAGGAAACAGCTTCCGATGGTGACGAGGAACTCCTGGACCGCCTGATCCGCCGCGTGACCGACGCCATCGTCGGCGCGTGCCCCGTTCCGGAAGGGGCGCGGCCGGCGGCCGCAACGCCGGTTGGCGTTACGCCTCCTCCGGCACCTTCCCCGCTTCCGCCAACGTCGCCGTCCGGTACCACGCCTTGAGTTCGCGCACGACCTCGTCGGGGTCGTCGCGGACATGGAACAGTCTGAGGTCGTTGGCATCAATCATCTTGCGCTCGAGCACGGTCGTGCGCATCCAGTCCAGCAGGCCCTGCCAGTAGCTGGAATTGAGGAGGACCACCGGGAAGGGACGGATCTTCCGGGTCTGCATCAGGGTGACGGCCTCGAAGAACTCATCCAGCGTCCCGAACCCGCCCGGACAGCAGACGAAGGCCACGGCGTACTTGACGAACATGACCTTGCGCACGAAGAAGTAGCGAAATCCGATCAGCGTGCTCGCGTAGGGATTGGGTTTCTGCTCGAAGGGAAGTTCAATATTGAGCCCCACGGAGGTGCCGCCCGCCTCGGTCGCCCCCCGGTTGGCCGCCTCCATGATGCCCGGCCCCCCCCCGGTGATGACCGCGAACCCCTGCTCGACGCACTTGCGCGCCAGCACCCGGGCCGCCTCGTAGTCGGGCGTCCCGGGCTTCGTGCGGGCCGAACCGAAGATGGACACGGCGGGGCCGATCGCGTGCAGGGTCTCGAACCCCTCGACAAATTCGGCCATAATCCGGAACATCCGCCAGGTGTCATCCGTCGGGGAGGCACGGACATTGAGCAGGAACCGCTCGTGGGCGGGATCGGGGGGTGCCACCGGCCCTATCATAGCCCGGCGGGGGGGGCCCGACCCCTGAAACTCACCTCTGGAAAGGGATTCCTTCCGCCTTGACGCCCCGAAACACCGGATGGTACCGTGGGAACGCTTCACAAGCCATGGCCAAAGTCATCCTGAAAGCCGTCCGCAAGGTCTATCCGGGTTCCGGGGAAGTCGTGACCAACGTCAACCTCGAGGTCGCGGACAAGGAATTCGTCGTCCTGCTGGGACCCTCCGGGTGCGGCAAGACCACGACCCTGCGCATGGTGGCCGGCCTGGAGGAGATCACCGAGGGCGAGATCTGGATTGACGACCGCAAGGTCAACGACGTCCCGCCCAAGGACCGCGACATCGCGATGGTTTTCCAGAACTACGCTCTCTATCCCCACATGACGGTCTACGAAAACATGGCGTTTGGCCTCAAGTTGCGCAAGTACCCCAAGGACGAGATTGACCAGCGCGTCCGCGAGGCCGGTGACATCCTCGGCCTCTCCGACCTGCTGGACCGCAAGCCGAAGGCACTGTCCGGCGGCGAGCGCCAGCGCGTCGCCCTCGGCCGCGCCATCGTGCGCAAGCCCAAGGTGTTCCTGTTCGACGAACCGCTGTCCAACCTGGATGCGAAACTCCGCGTGCAGACGCGGGCCGAGATCAGCAAGTTGCACCACCGCCTGCAGGCCACCATCCTGTACGTGACCCACGACCAGACCGAGGCCATGACGATGGGCGACCGGATCGTGGTCATGCACAAGGGCAAGGTCCAGCAGGTCGCCGCCCCGACCAACCTGTACGACCACCCGGTGAACCGGTTCGTGGCCGGGTTCATCGGTTCCCCGCCGATGAATTTTATCGAGGGCGAGATCGAATCGCGCAAGGGCGGACTGTATTTCTCGACCGGCGAGGGCATCCAGGTCCGGCTGATTGACGAGCACGCCGAGAAGCTCAAGCCCTGGGAGAACAAGTCGGTCCAGATGGGTCTGCGCCCCGAGAATCTCCACGATAAGCTGTACGCCAGCAACGCGACCCCGGACAACACCGTGACGGCGCGCGTCGAGGTCGTCCAGCCCCTCGGGCCCATGACCGAGGTCTACGTCACCGTGGGCCGTACCCCGCTGATCGCCCAGGTCGCCGCGACCGACCAGGTCGAGGTGAACCAGGACATTGACATCGTCTTCGACATGGCGAAGGCGCACTTCTTCGGTCCGCAGGCCGAAACCGCGATCGTCTGAAGT
>JAHFSL010000646.1 GCA_023265785.1 Candidatus Coatesiibacteriota bacterium
GTACTTCACGATGTTCCCGAATGTCTTCCGCCCTTCCAGCACGCCGTCGGCCAGGACGGCCAGGCTCTTGCGCAGGAGGATGATGTCGGCGGACTCCTTGGCGATGTCGGCGCCGTTGTTGACCGAGATCCCGACATCCGCGGTCTTGAGCGCGGGCGCGTCATTGATGCCGTCCCCCAGGTACCCCACGATCGCCCCGTTGTCGCGCAGCACCCGGACGATCCGCTCCTTCTGCATGGGCGCCAGCCGGGCAAAGACCGCCACCCGCCGCGCGGCATCATGGAGTTCGGCGTCCGACATGGCCTCCATCTGGACCCCGGTCAGGATCTCGGCGACCGGGATCCCGACCTCCCGGCAGATCTTGCCCGTCACGCTCTCGTTGTCGCCCGTCAGGACCGTCACCTTGATGCCCAGCTTCTGGAGCGATTCAATGGCCCGCCGGGCGCCCGGCTTGGGCGGGTCCAGGAACGCCACATAGCCCTTCAGAATCATCCCGGTCTCGTCGGCGCGGCTGTAGGATTCCTGCCCCTGATCAAACTCCCGGTAGGCGATGGCCAGGACGCGGAACCCCTCCTTGCTCAACTGATCGTATTCCTCCTTGAGGTCGGCCAGGATCAGCGGTTCCATCTCGAAGAGTTCGTCATCCAGTTCGTACCGGCCACACCGTTCGAAAATCGCCTCGGGCGCCCCCTTGGCGATCAGCCGGTGGCGGCCCTCCACCTGCACCACGACCGACATGATGCGCCGGGAAAAATCGAAGGGAATCTCATCCACCTTGCGGTACTGCTGGACGTCCTGCTTCTCATGCTTGAGGATGGCACGGTCCAGGATGTTGCGCAGGCCCGTCTGGTGGAAGGAATTGATGTAGGCCTCCGTCAGCACCTCCGCGCTTTCCCGCCGCACCACGTCGCAATGCCGCTCGAGGATGATCTTGTCCTCGGTCAGCGTGCCGGTCTTGTCCGTGCACAGGACGTCCATGGCGCCGAAGTTCTGGATGGAGTTGAGGCGCTTGACGATGACGTTCTTGCGGGACATGGCGATCGCGCCCTTGGACAGGTTGACCGTGACCAGCATCGGCAGCATCTCAGGCGTCAGCCCCACCGCCACCGCCAGCGCGAACAGCAGGGACTCGATCCGGGCCCCCTTGGTCACCAGGTTCGCGGCGAAGATCACCAGGACCAGCACGACCATGAGCCGGATCATGAGCCAGGTGAACCGGCGGACCCCCCGCTCGAACGAGGTTTCAGGCGTCCGGCCCGCCAGCATCTTCGCGATCTCGCCGAATTGGGTCGCGTCCCCGGTCCGCAGGACCAGGGCCAGCGCGGTCCCGCTCACCACGCTCGTGCCCATGTAGAGCATGTTGGAGAGGCTCAGGAGGTCGGCGGGCGCATCCGGAGCGGGGGGGGCGGCGAACTTCTCCACCGGCAGGGACTCCCCCGTCAGCGCCGCCTGGTTGATGAAGAGGTCCTTGCCCGAGATCATGCGCAGGTCGGCGGGGATCATGTCCCCGGCGGAGAGGTCTACGACATCGCCCGGCACCAGTTCGCGCATCGGGATTTCGCGCACCTTCCCGTTGCGCAGGACCGCCGCGGTGGCCCGGACCATCCGGTTCAGTTTCTCGGCCTCCACCCCCGACCGGTGCTCCTGGATGAAGGCCAGATAGACGCTGACGACGGCCAGCGCGAGGACCACCCCGGCGCTGATCCGCTCCCCCAGGAAGAAGGACACGCCGCAGACGATGAACAGCAGGAGCACGAGCGGGTGGCGCACCTTCGCGAGAAGCAGCGCGGGCATACTCTGCCGCCGCTCCTTGGTGGGCTCGTTGGGCCCGACTTCGGCCATCCGCCGGCGCGCAATCTGGTCCTTCAGTCCCGAGTCCGAGGTCTCATATTTCTGGAAGAGGTCCGTCAGCGGCGCGCGCACTTCGGCCAGGTCCACCGTCATGCGCTTGGGGGTGGGCGGCGCGCTCATCTGCCCGTTCTACGCCCCTCCCCCATGCCGTTGCAAGTCATCCCGAGCATCCCGAGCAACAGGAACACCCCGCCGAAGACCGTCACCACCGTCGGCCCGGTGGACTGGTC
>JAHFSL010000647.1 GCA_023265785.1 Candidatus Coatesiibacteriota bacterium
CCCAGGCCAGTATCCAGCACAGGAGCGCCGCCGCCTGCAGCGGCCAGAAGAGCGGGACCATGGATTTCATCCATGGGCCATGCCACCACATCAAGGTGGCCATGATGGCGCCCCACCCGGTCAGGATCAGCAGATCTTTCCGGTGGCCGGGATGGTCGCGCAGAAAGACCGCCAGTATGAAGTAGCCGGGGGCCAGCAGCGGCACGAACCACCGAATGGAGGCGGCCACGCCGGAATAATTTCTCGAGAAAAGCGCATAGATCAGCCAGGTGCCGGTGAACCAGCACGCGGCGCAGACGATCTCTGGCAACTCCCGCGGGCGGCGCCGGCATAGGGCAACGAGGGCGGGGAGTGCCAGGAACAACGGGAGATCGTGGCCGAGGAAGCCGCGTTTCCCCAGCAGCAGATCTACGGCGTAGATCAGGAAGTTGCCGACGGTTCGGTGGGCGAGAACGCCGGTCATGTTGTGCGGGGTGAATGGAGAACCAGGCCACTGGAGGTACTCCGGCACAGCATTGGCCGGCCTGAATGTGCCGCCCACCCAGTAGTTCAGCGCGTGGTGGATCGCGAGCCAGGGGAGGGCCGCCCCCAGGAAGACGGCGAGGGGCTGGACGCGGCGGCAACGGTAGCCGGCCACCGCGAGGGTGCAGGCCAGCAACACCGGTCCCGCCCCAAGGTCGATGGTGTAGCCGAGGCCGGCCAAGGCGCCTACGGTCAGAAGCCGCCGCGGTGGCACGCGGCCGGCCGGAGCGTCCTTGGCCAGCCAGGCCAGCCGGAGGAAGGCCGCTGCCGCGACACCCAGCAGGAGGATGTGGCTGTTCACGTGGCGGGCATACACTGGGGCAACTGTGGCCAGGCCCAGGCTGGCCGTCAAGGCCAGCCGCAGGGAGAGAGCCAGGCGCAGGGGCCGGCCCAACATGAAGGTGGACCAGACCGCGAGCACGTAGGCCAGGCCGGAGGACCCGACTGTCATCCAGTAACAGAATCGCGCCGGATCCCGCCGGGCCGTCAGTCCGGTGGTCCACTGCAGAAACTGGTACCAGGCCGCCATCCAGAGCGCCGGCACCGGCGGTTTGTCCGAGTAATAGTGGCCATTGATGAAGAGCATATCGCGGGTCCCATGAAGGAGGAGGGGCTCGCCGAGGGGGTACGGCGATGGCGCAGCCGGATCGTCCCGAGAGGGGACCCTCACGAAGATGGACCGGTCGATCGCCAAAGTATGGTGGTCTACGAGGCTCTCCACCGTGGCAAGCCGGCTGCCGTCGTTCCAGCCCCCCGCGAAGGTCCGTGCGCCCACCATTGCGATGGCGATGGCGCCGGACACAACGAGGGCTCCGGCCGCACATTCCCGTTTGTCCCAGCCCCACGTCCACCGGAAATTCATGGCCTTCCCCTCGTCACACGGTGGAGGCCCTAGGAGACATCGAGCCGGCAGGGGCAGGGGGGCCGGTGGATTTCCGGGTCGAAGGAGCGACCCGGCGCGGGACGGCCGGGGCCGCTACTGGCCAGGCCGCGCACCGGACGGTCGTTTCTGTCCAGCATATGCGATTCCGTAGTCGCCCAGCGGTGCCCCCTGGTTGACGTGGATGTACCCAAGAAAAGTCGCGGAGAGCGCGGCCTGGGCGAGGCAGAGGCTGAGCAGGAGGGCCCGACCGGACGGCCGGGCGAGGGTGGGCCACCCGGAGGGTGCGAGAGCGAGGCGGGCGAGCCAGACGAACTCGAGGGGAAAGGTGACCAGCATGTAATGGCGATGGATCTCCAAGGCGGACGCCGTCAAGAGGATCCCGCAGCCCCAAAGGGCGGCGCTCTGCGTGAAGGCGGTGGGTGAACCCCTCCCGATCCAGATCTCGCGCCACTCGCGGCGGTCCCTCCAGAGGCACGGACCCGCCCGCACGAGGATGAGCGCGCCTGCCCCGATGATCACCCCGTGCAGGACGAGCGCAAGATAGGTGGGCCTGCCGTGGACCAGCGGGTAGCCGAGAAAATCCCTGAAGTGCCCCCCGAGGGAATACTCCAGGCTGAGGCCGACCGGTTCCGTCACCCAGCGGATCCAGAACCTCAACTCGAGCCAGCGGGTGGG
>JAHFSL010000648.1:0-1192 GCA_023265785.1 Candidatus Coatesiibacteriota bacterium
CTGCCCGCGCGTGCGATCTCCGACCTCCTGCTGGCCGCCGAAGTGTGCGTCCAGCCCTTCGAGGACGGGCTCAAGATGAACCGGAGCAGTTTCATCGCCGCGCTCACCCACGGCACGCCGATCGTGACCACCCACGGTCCCGGCGTTCGCGAGGTGGCTGGTGCGCGGCTGGTGCTCTGCGATCCGCAGGGGGAGTCGCTGGCACGGGCGGTGACCTCGGTGCTGGCCCGTCCCCGCCGCGCCCGGACCCCCTGGCCCGCCGCATCCCGCCGGTTCGGCTGGGGCCGGATCGCCGCCGCCACCGTGGGCGTGTATCGGGAGGCGTTGGCCGGGTGATCAGGCCACGCGGGAAGGTCCGTGGCGGGAGCCGGTGGTGGGTGGGAGCCCTGATCGTCACCGGCGCGGCCCTGACCGGGCTGAATGCGTACAAGAATGTCTTCGGGTTCGGCGCTTCCTTTCACGATTTCGGCGTGATTGAGTCCGCCATCCAGAACACCGCGCTGGGTGATCCCGTCCCCTTAAGGCCCGCCGACCGGGAGGTCAGCCACCTCGCGACGCACTTTCACCTCGTCCTGTGGCCCGTGGCGTGGCTGAACCGGGTCATTCCCGATCCCCATCTTTACGCCTGGCTCGCCGCCGCCACCTGGTTCGGCGTGATGCTGGCCACGGGGCGGCTGGTGTTTGCGGTGACGGGGGACCTGGCGCTGGCGGCCCTGGCGGGGACGGCGCTCTTCTTCAATGTCTACTCCCGCCGTCTCTTTTTCTCGGGGCATTACGAACATGTGCAGGGGCTGTTCGGGATCCTGGCCGCACTGGCCTGGCGCCGCCGCCGGCCGCGGGCCATGGCCGGCTGGCTCCTGACCGCCTGCACCGTGCGTGAGGACGCCGCGCTCTTCGCCGCCTGCCTCGGGGCGGGCTTGGCGTCGGAGTCCCGCGACAAATCGTTGCGCGTGGCGGGGGTCGTGGCCGCCCTGGGAGCCCTGGGCTGGTTCGGGGTGGTCTGGCTGGGGATCATGCCGGCACTGGGCTCGGCGACCGCCGGGCCGGGCCGGGTGGAACTCATGGCCGGCGGCTGGGGTGGTGATGGCTCGCTGGCCGGAGCCGTCACGTTTCTGCTCGGGCACCCCGGCCGCATCCTGCGGGCCATCTTCAGTAACCGGGTCGGACTGCTCCTCGCCGGCTTCGGATTCAT
>JAHFSL010000648.1:1202-2080 GCA_023265785.1 Candidatus Coatesiibacteriota bacterium
CGGTTTTTCCTGCTGGCGTGCCTTCCACCGATCCTCGTGCAGGCCCTCTCCGCCCACCCCGCCTATGCTCAATTCCGCTATCACACCTCCTCCGCGTTCCTCGGTGCGCTGGCGGTCGGCATGGCCCTCGGGCTGGCCCGCCTGCGCACGGCGAAACTTGTTCCGCCCCGCACGCGTCGCCTTGCGCCCTTCGCCGCGGCCGTCCTGGCCCTGGCGGTCGGTGGATGGAACCGCCCCGACCCCCGGTTCCAGAAGGATTGCTGGCGGTTCGGACTCACGCTCGCGGGGGAACCCAATCCGGTGGACGCCCGCGCCCGCGCCGTCCATGCTGTCCTGTACGAGTGGCCGTGGGGGGGGCACAGCGTGGCGGCGGGGATGCGGACCCTTCAGCATCTTCCCCCCGCGCTGAACCACTGGTGGTTTGGCGAGTGGCAGTCCCGCCGGGCGGAGTGGGTCGTGCTGGATGAAATCTATGAGGGGCCGGTCATGGTATTCCTGACAGGTTCAAAAACCTTCGCCCGGCTGTCCACGCAGGTTGAGTCCGCCGGCTATCGCCGCCATGAGCCGGTCCCCGGCCTCCTCATCTTTGAGCGCCGCGCGGGAATCCGGTGACGCTCCGCCAGGCGACCCAGGTTGGGTGGGCCCTGGTCGCCATCCTGTTCCTCGCCCGTCCGAAGCCCGCTCAAGCCTGGCGCGGAGCCGTCCGGGTGGCCGCTCGGTGGTTGGGCCAGCCGATGGCGTTCCCGGTTCTTGCCATCGTCCATCTGACGATCTATGCCGCAGTGGGCGTGGTCCAGCACCTCTCCTTCAACACCTACTCCCACGACTTCGGGATCATGGACGAAGCCATCGCCGGGCAGAGCGGTGGCCGGTTTATG
>JAHFSL010000166.1 GCA_023265785.1 Candidatus Coatesiibacteriota bacterium
GGGCGGCGTTTGCGCCCGGCGGGCTGGCCGGCGCCTCGCCACGGTCGGCGGCCCTCGCGGGCGCGGACATCGCCGCCCCGGCGGCCCAGCCCGACGGCCCGGTGGCGGGGTTGGCCGGGCTCACCGGCCCGACGGCGATTGGCGGATACGGCGCGGCCAGCCTGGCCGATCTCGCCACCCTGCGGTTGGGCGCCGGGGCTTCGTTCGCCGGGCTGGGGCTGGGCGCATCATTCTCCCGGATGAGCGCGGGCCCCGCCGCATGGGAGCAGGAGGCGGGCGTGGGCATCGGCGTGCCCGTGGCCGAGGTCGCGGGGGCGGCCTTCGGGGTCAGGCTCAAGTGGCTCTCCGCGGGGCTTGGCACGGCTCGCGGCAACGGCGCGGGGCTGGACATCGGGGCGGGTGGCCTGTTGCCGACCCTGCCCGGCGAGGTCGAGACCCGGTGGGGCGCCGCGCTCGACGATGCGGTGGGGACGGTGACCTGGGACGATGGCGCGCGGGAGGACCTCGCCCGGCAGGGCCGGTTGGGACTGGCCGCCGGCTGGCGCGGGCTGACGGCGATGGCGGAGGCGCGGCTGATACGCGGCCCGGCCGTTCGGGAGAACATCTGGGCGGCCGGGCTGGAGCACCGGCTGGTGGTGTCGGGCATCCAGCTGGCGGTGCGCGCGGGCTGGAGGACGGGCGCGAAGCGCGAGGGCACCGTCAGCGGCGGCCTGGGCGCGGGCTGGGGGCCCGTCGTGGCCGAGTACGCCCTCACCGGCGCGACGCGCAGCCAGGGCTACCTCCATGCCGTCACCCTGTCCTGGCGGCCGGGTGGTCCCGCCGCGCTGGTGCCCCGCGCCGGTCGGGGCCAGGCCGCCCCGGAGCGGACCGTCTGGACCCCCGGCGGGGGCTACGAAGGCCTGGCGTTCCTCGTGTCGCCCCCGGCGGGCGAACACGGGGAAGGATGGAGTTTCGTGATCGAGGACGAATCGGGCCGGGTCCTGTGGAGCGAGGACGGCACCGGAGTGCCGCCCGGGCGGATCGTCTGGAACGGGACGAGCAACGATGGCGAGCCCGTGCCCTCGGGCCGGTACGCGAGCCGGATCATCCTGCGCGGCGCCGGGGCCTGGCGGTATGTTTCCCGGGCCGTGACCTTCCGGGTCGAGCGGCCGCGTGAAAAACCGGTGGCCGAGATCGGGGAGGGTCCGGGGGGATTCTGACCGGGGGCCTGCGGTCGCGCTGGCGCGGGCGGCACCCCCTGTCCGGTCACCTGCGCGCCGTGGCCTCCCTGGCGGCCGCGCTGGCCCGGCGGCATGGCGTGGACCCCCGGCGGGCCGCGCTGGCGGGCTGGTTGCACGATTGGCTGAAGCCCTGGCCGGCGGCGCGCCTGCGGCGCCTGCTCTCGCGTTATCATGAACCCCTCGATGCGCCCACCCGCCGCCTCCCCGTTCTCTGGCACGGCCCGGCGGCCGCCGCGTGGGCGCGGAACGCGCTGGGCGTGCGGGATCGGGGCGTCCTGGACGCGGTCCGGTGGCACACCACGGGGCGGCCGGGGATGACGGCGCTGGACCGGATCGTGTTCATTGCCGACTCTGCGGCAGCGGATCGGACATTCCCCGAGGCCCGGGTCACCCGGCGGCTGGCGGCGAGGGACCTTGGACTGGCCACCCGCTACGCGCTGGCTTCCAAGCTCGCGTGGCTCTGGTCGCGCGGCACCCGACCGCATCCCGAGGCCCTGGCGGCCTGGAGCCGCGAGGCCGTGAGGACGACCCGTGCCTGACGAGGCCTTTGAGGCCCTGTGGGGCCTCCACGGGGGACCGGAGATCGTGGCCATGCACCGGCTGTTCGGCGGGGCGACCCTGCCGACCGAGGAAGTGCGGTCCGCGCTGGGGCTCAATCTCGAGCAGTTCCGGGCTACCGTCACGGCGGGCGCCGGCATGGGGTTCGTGGAACAGGAGGGGGAGAGGATCTCGTTCATCCTGTTCGCCCCCGACTCCTCCCAGCACGGCCGGCTCGAGTGGTGCCTGGAGTCCCATGCCGCCGAGTTGCCGGTGATCGTCGCCCGGATTCGCAGCCAGCTCCTCCTGCGCTACCTCGCCACCCCGCCCGGACAGCCGGCGTGACCGCCCCCGCGGCCGGCGACCTGCGGGGGACGCTCCGCGCCCTCATCCACGGGGCCGCGGTCACGGCGGGCTTCGGTGAGGCGGTTCCGCCCGTGGAGCGCATCGTGATCGAACTCACGAGGGAATTCGCTCACGGCGACCTGGCCTGCCCGATCGCCTTCGGGCTGGCCAAGGCCGCGAAGCGCCCGCCCGCCGCGATCGCCCAGGCCATCGCGGCCGCCTGGGTCCCGGGCGGACCATTCGAAAAGGTGGAGGTGGCCGGAGGCGGCTACCTGAATTTCTTCCTCGGTGACGCCGTCTGGCGCGAGGTCCTGGCGGGGGTCGCGGCCGGCGGCGCGGCATGGGGGACCGGGACCTCGCTGGCGGGAGAGCGCTTCCTGGTGGAATTCGTCAGCGCCAACCCGACGGGCCCGCTGCTGGTCGTGAACGCCCGGGCGGCCGCCTACGGGGATGCGCTCTGCCGCGTTCTCGTGGCCCAGGGGGCGGCGGTTGAGCGCGAGTACCTCGTCAATGACGCCGGCGCCCAGGTGCGCAATCTTGCGCTGTCGGTCGAGGCGCGCTGGTTGGAGACCAACGGTCATGCGTTCGCGATCCCGGCCGACGGATACCACGGGGACTATGTGAAGGAACTGGCCGGCGATCTGGCGCGCTCGTTCCCGGATCTCCTGCCGGCCTCACCGGATGAGGGGAGGCTGGCCGCACTGCAACGGGAGGCGGTCAATCTCATGGTCCTCCGGCAGCGGGAGGACCTCGGGCTCCTGGCCGTCGGGTTTGACCGGTTCTTCGCGGAGAAAGCGGAACTCCATGCCACCGGGAAGGTGGCGGCGGCACTCGAGGCGCTCCAGGGCACCGGCGAGGTGTTCGAGCAGGACGGGGCCCGGTGGTTCCGGGCGACGAAATTCGGCGACGACAAGGACCGGGTGATGGTCAAGAAGGACGGCGCGCCCACGTATACTCTGCCGGATATTGCGTACCACCGCGACAAGTTCGCACGCGGCTACTCGCGGGTCGTGGACATCGTCGGCACCGACCATCAGGTCGAAATGGCCACCCTGCGGGCGGCACTGGGGGCGATGGGGGAGCCGGTGGACCGGATGGAGGTGATCTTCACCCAGTTCGTCACCCTGAAGCGTGGCGGCGAGAAGGTGAAGATGTCAAAGCGGGCGGGCGATGTGGAGATGCTGCGCGATCTGGTGACTGAGGTCGGGCCGGACGCGGCGCGGTTCTTCTTCCTGATGCGCACCCTCAATAGTCCGCTGGAATTTGACCTGGACCTGGCAACAACCAGGTCCCAGGAGAACCCGGTGTATTACCTCCAGTACGCCCACGCCCGGCTGTGCAGTCTGATGGAGAACGCGCGGGCGAAAGGGGTGACGGTGGACAGCCCCGGCGGGGCGGACCCGGCGGACCTGGCCGAGCCGGAGACCCGGATGGTCCTGCGCAAGATCGCCCGGTTCCCGCTGGTCGTGGAAAAGGCGGCCCTGACGCGGGCCCCCCACCTGCTGACCCACGAATTGCTGGAACTTGCGCAGGCCGTACACCAGTTCTATACTCGGTACCGGGTCGTGGGCGCGGACACCGAGGCACAGGGTCGCGCCCGGTTGGTGCTCTGCGGCGCGGCGCGCCGCACCATCGCGAACGGCCTGGAACTGCTCGGCGTCTCGGCGCCGGAACAAATGTAGAGGAGGAATCATCATGGCGGCACCCGTACACATCACGGACGGCGAGTTTGACGCGAAGGTGCTCAAGAGTCCCCTGCCGGTCATCGTGGACTTCTGGGCGGAGTGGTGCGGGCCGTGCCGGATGATCGCCCCGCTGTTGGAGGACCTCGGCCGGGAACTGGACGGCAAGTTGGCCATCACCAAGGTGGACGTGGACGCCCATCCACGGTTGGCCGAACAGTACGGCATCCAGAGCATCCCGACCCTGCTGGTCTTCAACGGCGGCAAGCTGGTCAAGCAATTGGTGGGCTACATGCCCAAGCCGGAGCTCAAGAAGGCCCTGGCGGAGGCGGGCGTCGGCTGACCCTGGCGGCCGGGCCGCAAGGGACCCGGCCGAAAGCCTTGAACCGGGGCTTCCTTTTGCCTTATCGTGATTGGCCCGACCCACGATGGCACACCTGAATGACACCCCGTTCCGGCCCGTAAAACAGGGACTGTATGACCCCTGGTTTGAACATGATGCGTGCGGCGTGGGGTCCGTCGTGGACATCAAGGGCCGCCGGAGCGCCGGGCTCGTCCAGCAGGGCCGTCAGGTCCTGCTCAATCTGGCCCACCGGGGCGCCTGCGGCTGTGAGGAGAACACCGGGGACGGCGCGGGGATGCTCATCCAGGTCCCGCACAAGTTCTTCGCCCGGGAGGCCGGCCGGCTGAAGTTCGCGCTCCCCGGCGAGGGTGCGTACGGGGTCGGGATGCTCTTCTGCCCCAAGGACCAATCCGAGTCGGCGACGTGCCGTGGCATTGTTGAGAAGGTCGTTGTGGAAGAAGGCCTGACGCTCCTTGGTTGGCGCGATGTGCCGTCGGTCAACGGGTCGCTGGGCGCGACGGCGGTGGCCAGCGAGCCCGCCGTCCGGCAGGTCTTCATCGGCCGCGGTGCCGGCGTCGCGGACCAGGACGCGTTCGAGCGCCTCCTCTATCTCGTGCGCCGGCGGATTGAGAATGCGGTGCTCGCGGCCGCCCTGCCGCACGGGGCCGACTTCTATGTCTGCAGTCTCTCCAGCCGGACCATCGTGTACAAGGGCATGCTCACCAGCCCCCAGCTCTTTGAGTACTTCCCGGACCTCACCGACGGTGATGTCGAGAGCGCGATTGTGATGGTCCATTCCCGGTTCAGCACAAACACCAACCCTTCCTGGGGGCGGGCACACCCGTTCCGGTTCCTCTGCCACAACGGGGAGATCAACACCCTGCGGGGCAACCTGAACTGGATGAAGGCCCGGCAGGCGCTGTTCAAGACCCCGCTGTACCCCGGCGACCGCGTCAAACAGCTCATGCCGATCCTGCAGGAGGATGGCTCCGATTCGGCCATTTTCGACAACGCCCTGGAAATGCTGGTCATGGGCGGCCGGAGCCTGCCCCACGCCGCGATGATGATGATTCCCGAGGCGTGGGAGCGGCACGAATCCATGCCCCAGTTCAAGAAGGACTTCTACAAGTACCACGCGTGCCTGATGGAGCCATGGGACGGACCCGCCCACATCGCCTTTACCGATGGCCGGGTGTTCGGTGCGGTGCTGGACCGCAACGGCCTGCGGCCTTCGCGGGTGACCGTGACCCATGACGGGCTCGTCATCCTGTCCTCCGAGACGGGCGTCCTGCCGCTGGAGCCGGCCCGCATCGAGAGGAAGGACCGCCTGCGGCCGGGGAACATGTTCCTGATTGATACCGTCGAGGGCCGGATCGTCGGCGACGAGGAGTTGAAGGAGAAGATATGCCGGGCCCAGCCCTACGGTGAATGGCTCAAGAAGGGGATGGTCACGATGGACAGCCTGCCGGGGTCGCCGGTGGCGCCGGCCGCGGAGCCGCTGGACCTCCTGCACCGGCAGAAGCTCTTCGGGTACACGCATGAGGACCTGCGGGTCCTGGTCGCCCCCATGGGATTGAACGGGGAGGAGCCGATCGGGTCCATGGGAACGGATACGCCGCTGGCCGTCCTGTCCCGGCGGTCGCAACTCCTCTTCAACTACTTCAAGCAGTTATTCGCGCAGGTCACGAACCCGCCGCTGGACGCCATCCGCGAGGAGCTGGTGACCGCGCTGACGGGGACGCTGGGGCCCGAGGGCGACCTGCTCTCGCCCGGCCCGGAGAACTGCCGGCAGGTTGAGATCGAGACCCCGGTGCTGGACGATGCCCAGATGGCCCGCCTGCGGGGCGCGCACACCGGCGCGTTCCAATCCGTCGTCCTGCCGCTCACGTATCCGGTCGCGTCCGGGGCGGCGGGGCTGGAACTGGCGCTCACCGCCCTGTGTGACTCGGCCAGCCGCGCCGTGGCCGC
>JAHFSL010000649.1 GCA_023265785.1 Candidatus Coatesiibacteriota bacterium
CTCACGCTGCTCAGGATTGACCCGCCGTCCCCGGCGCGGGCACCCGACCGGGCCGTTGCGCCGACGCGGGGATGACCGCCATGCGCGAGCAGACGACGAACCCCCGTCCCGCGATCGAGCCCGATGGCCCGCCGGAGGCCGCGCAGCTCCAGGCGCGCCACTTCGCCAGGGTGGCCGACTCCTACGTCCAGGCGCGGCGTGGGAGCCCCGCCAATCGGCAGTTCTGGGATTACTGGACCCAGCACATGTTCGCGCTCATTCCCCTGGCGGCGGGCCGATCCACCTTCCTGGACCCGATGTGCGGGTCCGGCGAGATCCTGGAGGAGGCCGTCAAGCGATTCGACCGGGTCATCGGCGCCGACATCAGCCCCCACATGCTGGCCTGGGTGCCCGAGGCGGTCCGGCGCGGGAGCCTCCTGGCCGTGTCCGATGTATGCCGCCTTCCTCTCGCCAGCAAGTCGGTGGACGTCGCCATGATCCGCGGGGGGCTGCACCACGTCTACGCGCGATGTGAGGAGGGGGTGCGCGAAATCCATCGCGTCCTTCGCCCGGGCGGGTTCTGCGTCTTCGCCGAACCGACGGACGATAATCCCCTGATCCGCGGAGCCCGGCGCATCATGTACAAGTTCTGCGGGGATTTCGGCCCCGGCGAGATCCCGTTCCGGGCCGGCCACCTGAAGGCAGTCTTGGAACGCGCCGGCCTCCAGGTCCTGGATGTCCGCCGGTTCGGCTACCTTGGGTACGCCCTGATCGGCAACACGGACATCCTGCCCATCCTGCGGCGGCTGCGTTGGCAAGGGATCATCGACGGGCTCATTCGGCTGGACGAGCGCTCCCCGTCCGTTCCGGTATGGCGCACGTTCAACTTCGTCGCTATCATCGTTGCGCGTCGGCGATCGTAGGTTATGTTGCCGCCTCCCCCGCGGCCCGGAGGAGGCTGCCGAGCCCACGGAGTGTGCATGGTGAACTCCCCCACCGCGCCGGACCCGGCGACGGGCCTGGCCACCATGACCGACTCCATCCACCTCGCCCGGAACTACTACCGGTGGATCTACCGGCAGATCGCCCCCGATCTGGGCCGGCGCCTTGTGGACATCGGCGGAGGAACCGGAAACATCCTCCCCTTCGTCCTGGAACGCGAAGCGGTGATCGTGGTCGATCCTTCCGCGGAGTGCCTGGCCGCCGTGCGCAGGCGGTTCCCCGCGCAGGCGAACCTCTCCACGCTGCAGGGGGACATCTGCGATCCGGCCCTGATCGCCTCCCTCGCGCCGGCCCGCGCAGACACCATCCTCTGCACCAATGTCCTCGAGCACATCCCCGACGACCGCCTGGCCGTGCGGCACATGGCGGACCTGTTGAAGCCCCAGCGCGGCCGCCTCATCATCCTGGTGCCGGCCCATCCCGCCCTTTACGGGACGCTGGACCGGGCGGCCGGTCACTTCCGGCGCTACCAACCCCAGCAGCTCGAGGCATTGCTCCACGAGAACGGCATGGCCCTGGACCGGATTCGACACATGAATATCCTGGGCGCCCTCGGATGGTGGTTTAATGGCAAGGTCGTCCGCGATCCGGACCTCAATTCCCGGTCCATGAACCAGCAGATCCTGTGGTTCGATCGGCTGGCGATCCCCTTCCTGGAACGCGTCGAACGGGTGGTGCGCATCCCCTTTGGCCTCTCCCTGATCGCTGTCGGAAGGGTCGCCTAGCCATGTGCGGCATCTGCGGCTATCGCGGCTTCAACGATCCCGACCTCCTGGCCAAGATGACGGAGGCGCTGGCGCACCGCGGGCCGGACGACGCCGGCGCCTATGTGGCCGAGGGGATCGGGCTCGGCCACCGTCGCCTCAGCATCATCGACCTCTCGGCCGCCGGCCGGCAACCGATGGCCAACGAGGACGGGACCGTCTGGGTAGCCTTCAATGGCGAAATCTACAACTTCGGCGACCTGCGGCCCGAACTGGAGGCGGCCGGCCACCACTTCGCCACGCGGACGGACACCGAGGTGCTCGTCCACGGGTACGAGGCCTGGGGGGCCAAGGGGCTTTTGGACCGGGTACGGGGTATGTTCGCCCTGGCC
>JAHFSL010000167.1 GCA_023265785.1 Candidatus Coatesiibacteriota bacterium
TGCTGGCGATGTTCGGCAAGCACCCGTTCACCAAGGACATCTCCTTCGGCGTCTATGACGTCCACTCGCACAAGGTGGACCCGCCGGAGGTCATCGGCCGCCGCATCAAGAAGGCGCTGGCGGTGCTCAAGCCCGAGCAGGTCTGGATCGACCCGGACTGCGGGCTCAAGACCCGGACGGTCCAGGAGGCGGTGGACCAGCTGGTCTCGATGCAGACCGCCGTCACTGAGGCGCGGCGCACCCTGTGAACCGGAGCCGTGGCTGACCCGATGCGCATCCGCGACATCCTGACCGATGCGGCGATCCTGGTCGGGCTGAAAGCCGACACCAAGAAGGCCGTGCTGGAGGAGATGGTCGCGGTCCTGGCCAAGCAGGGCGTCGTGGCGGACAAGCAGAAGATGCTCGAGGTCCTGCTGGCCCGCGAGTCGCTGGGCTCCACGGGCATCGGGCAGGGCATCGCGATTCCCCACGGCAAGGCGTCGTGCGCCAAGGAACTCACCGCCGCCTGCGGCATCTCCAAGATCGGCGTGGACTTCGATGCGCTCGACGACGACAAGGTCTACGTGATCTTCCTCCTGGTGGCCCCCGAGGACCAGGCCAGCGCCCACCTCAAGGCTCTGGCCCGCGTCTCGGCCCTGCTCAAGGACAAGTACTTCCGCAAGGCCCTCATCGGGGCGGAAACCGCCGCGGACGTCATCCGCGTCCTGGACCAGGAAGAGAAGTCCCGCAAAGTCTGACGTTCCCGGCCCCCCGGGCCGGGCATACAATAGGTGGTCATGCCGCTCCGCCTTGAGTCCCTCCTGCACGAATTGGCCGCCCCGCTCTCGCTCGGGCTGGTCGGCGGCGCGTCCGGGTTGGCCCGGGAGATCGAAGGTCCCGACCTGAACCGGCCCGGACTGGCCCTCTCGGGATTCCTCGACTATTTTCCCGCCGAGCGCCTGCAGATCCTGGGCAAGACCGAGGTCACCTTCTGGCGGACACTGCCCGCGAAGCTCCGCCGCGAGCGCCTCCAGACCATCGTGGGGGAACTCAAACCCGCCGGGTTCATCGTGTCCCACGGGGTGGAGCCGCCGCCGGACCTCGTGGAGGCCTGCGAGAAGGCGGGGGTGGCGGTCCTGGCCACCCCGATGCCCACCACCAAGTTCGTCTCCGAGCTGACCCTGTTCCTCGAGGAGAGGCTGGCCCCGAGCGCCACCATCCACGGGAGCCTGGTGGACGTGTTCGGCGTCGGCATCCTCCTGCTGGGCGAAAGCGGCGTGGGCAAGAGCGAGTGCGCCCTGGCCCTGCTCGACAAGGGACACCGGCTGTGTGCCGACGATGTGGTCGAGGTCCGGCGGACCCCCGAGAAGCAGATCCTGGGCACCGGCGTTCGCGCCCTCAAGTACCACATGGAGATCCGGGGGCTGGGGATCGTGGATGTGCAGTCGCTCTTCGGCGCGCGGGCCGTTCGGGAACGCAAACTGGTCGAGCTGGTCGTTCAGCTCGCACCCTGGGACCCGGCGAAGCGCTATGACCGGACGGGGCTGGAGGAGCAGACCTACGCCCTGCTGGACATCCTCCTCCCCATGCATGAACTGCCGGTCAAGAGCGGCCGCAACATGGCGGTGCTCGTGGAGGTCGCCGCGATGAATTTCCGGCTGGGCGCCATGGGGATCCATCCGGCGGAGCGGCTGAACGAGCAAATCCTCAAGGGTCTGCGGCTGGCGGGCGAGGCGGCGGCCCCGGCGGCCGACCCCGCGCCCAAACCCAAACCCCCGTCCCACGCCGCGGCCCGCCGCCGCCGCCACGAGGAGCGGTAGGGAGTCCATGGCCATGAAGTGGAGACTGCCGGGTCCCGTGTTTCATTTCCTGTACCCGGGGATCAATCTCAAGCGGTGGGGATTTCTTCTCTTCTTGAGCATCCTGGTGCTGGCCGCCGGATTGACGGGGGTGGTCGGGGACGCGCTGGGCGGGCATACCTTCCATATTGAAACTCTGCGCACCCTGGAGGGGAGCATCCGGCGGTATCTCCGTGGGATGCGGTCCGTGGACCTCTGGCTGATCACCGGGGCGGCCGTCAGCATCATCTTTGCCGTCCGCCGTGGGTACTATGCGATCCTGGCCGTGGTCCTGCCGCGCGGCGAACGGCGCTACCTCCGGATGGCCTACGACCGGGCGCGCCGCAAGCGGGGCCCCCGGATTGTGGCCATCGGCGGCGGAACCGGCCTGCCCAACCTCCTGCTGGGCTTGAAGGAATACACCGACAACCTGACGGCCATCGTGACCGTGGCCGATGACGGCGGGTCGTCGGGGCGCCTGCGCCGGCAGTTCAAGATGCTCCCACCCGGCGACTTCCGCAACTGCCTGGTGGCGCTGGCCGACGAGGAGCCGCTGATGGGGCGGCTCTTCCAGTACCGGTTCGCCCGCAAGGGGGAATTGCAGGGGCACACCTTCGGCAACCTCTTCCTGACCGCGCTGGCCGAGGTCACCGGCGACTTTTCCCGCGCGCTGGCGGAGTCCACGCGGGTCCTGGCGGTCCGCGGCCGGGTGGTCCCGGTCACCCTCGATCTGGTCCAGCTTGCCGCGAAACTGCGCAATGGCCGCGTGGTCCGGGGCGAGTCGCGGATCGCCAAGGCGGGGTCGCCGATTGACCGGGTCATGCTCGTCCCGCCGCGCGTCCGCGCCAATCCCGACGCCGTGAAGGCGATCCTGCATGCCGACATCATCGTCTTCGGTCCGGGGAGCCTGTACACCAGCGTCGTCCCCAACCTGCTGGTTCCGGAAATCCGCGAGGCGGTGGCCTCGGCCCGGTGCCTCAAATTGTATGTCAGCAATGTCATGACCGAGCCGGGGGAGACCGACGGATTCTCCGCCGCCGACCACCTGGCGGTGCTCCAGAAGGTCATGGGTGGACGCGGCGTGAATGCGGTCGTCGTGAATGTCGAGGAGCCGCCGGCCCGGCTGGTGGCCCGGTACAAACTGGAACATGCCGCGCTGGTTCCCACGGACGAGGACCGGGTACGCGGGCTGGGCGCGTCGGTGGTCCGGGGCAAGTTGCTGGGGCCCCGGTCGGACTTTATCCGCCACGACGCGGCCAAGCTGGCCCGCGTCATCATGAAATACGCGGTGATTTGAGGTGGCCGGCAGGGCCGCCTTCATCTTCGGAATCCACAACCATCAGCCGGTCGGCAACTTCGACCATGTGATCGAGGAAGCCTACCAGAAGTCGTACCTGCCGTTCCTCAAGGCCATGGCCGCGCATCCCCGGATCAAGTTCTGCGTGCATACCAGCGGGTGCCTGTGGGACTGGATGCTGGCCCACCGGGCCGAATGGGTGGAGGTGCTGAAGCCGTTGGTGGCCCGGGGCCAGGTCGAGATGCTGACCGGCGCCTACCAGGAGCCGATCTTTCCGGTGATTCCGGATCGCGACCTGGAGGGGCAGGTCCGGAAATTGACGGACTTTCTCCACAAGACCTTCGGCGTCGTTCCCACGGGGGCCTGGCTGACGGAGCGGGTCTGGGAGCCCCACCTGCCGGCCGTGCTCAAGCGCGCGGGCATCGGGTACACGCTGGTGGACGACTGGCACCTCAAGGGAGCCGGGGTGGCGCCCGCGGACCTGCACGGCGCCTTTGTGACGGACCACCTGGGCGCCACCGTGCGCATCCTGCCCATAGACGAGCGCCTGCGCTACCTCGTGCCGTTTCGGGAGCCGGAGGAGACGCTGGCGCACCTCAAGGGGTTGGCCGAGACCGCGCCGCCCGGCGGATTCCCCGCCGGGGTGCTGGTGGACGACGGCGAGAAATTCGGGGTCTGGCCCGAGACCCACACCTGGGTCTTCGTCCGGGGCTGGCTGGACCGGTTTCTGGCCGCGCTGGATGGCGCGGGGGACTGGCTGGAATTCCTGACGCCGTCGGAGTACCTGGACCGGGTGCGGCCCGTGGGCCCGGTCTACATGGGCACCGCGTCGTACTCGGAGATGATGGAGTGGGCCCTGCCGCCCGCGGGCCAGCGTGCCATGGGGACGGCCCATGGGGCGCTCAAGGCGGCCGGCGCGCTGGAGGCGGCCGCGCCGTACCTCAAGGGCGGCACCTGGCGTGGATTCCAGGCGAAATACCCGGAGGCCAACTGGCTGCACAAGAAGATGCTCCGGGTCAGCGAGAAGGTGGCGGCGGCGGAACAGCGCGGCCCGGGCGATGCCCGGGTGGCGGCGGCGCGGGAAGCACTCTGGCGCGGCCAGTGCAATTGCCCGTACTGGCACGGCGTGTTCGGGGGGCTGTACCTGAACAACGTCCGCTACGCCGTCTGGCACAACCTCATCGAGGCCGAGCGGCTGGCCGACGAGATCCTGCACGGAACGGCACCGTGGATCGAGATCACCGAGCCGGACGCGGATGCGGACGGGGAGAAGGAACTGGTGGTGGAGTCGGATGCCCTGTCGGTGCTCCTGCGACCCGCCGAGGGCGGATCGGCATCCTCGTGGGAAGTCCGCGCCAAGGGCTGGAACATCCTCGATACGCTGGGCCGCCGGGAGGAGGCGTACCACGCCAAACTGGCGGAGGCGGTCCGCACCGGCACGGCGGCCGCACCCGCGGAGGCGGCGTTGAGCATTCACGACCTGGTCCGGGTGAAGGAGCCGGGGCTCGAACGGTACCTGGCCTATGACCAGGGGCGGCGGCGCGGCGCCCTGCAGGACCGGCTCCTGGCACCGGAGGCCACGCTGGCCGGGGTGCGCGATGGCTCGGCCGCCGCGGCCGCGACCCTCTGGGCCACCCGGGCCGAGGCCGTGATCGGGATCAAGGGCCGCACCGGCAGTGTGGTCTTCACCGGCCGGGCGGAGTGGCCCGAGGGCGGCTGTGATGTCTTCAAACAGGTGGGCTTCATGGCCGGGTCGCGCCGGGTGACCATCGGGTACGAACTGGAGGCCGAAGGTCCGGCCCCCCGGCGCGCCCTGCTCGCGGTGGAGTGGAACATCGGTCTGCTGGCCGGTGACGCGCCGGACCGGTACCTGCTGGCCGACGGGAAGAAGCCCGATGACCCGCGGGCCTGTGCGGAGGGCGAATGCACGGCGACGGTGATCGAAGCCGTGGACGGTTGGCAGCGGCTGGCGGTGCGCTTTGAGTTCGCGGCGCCCACCCGCGTCTGGCGGTATCCCGTGTGGACGGTCTCGCAGTCGGAGGGCGGGTTCGAGCGGACCTACCAGTCCACCGTCCTCCTCTTCCTCCACCCGGTGGATCTCGCCGCGGATGGGACCGACTCGTTTTCGTTCACACATGATGTGCTAGACTTGCCCTGACGAGGCCCAACGACACCATGCCGACCCGCACCGTGGAGATCGTGAACAAGCTCGGCCTGCACCTGCGCGCGGCTGCCGCCTTCGTGCAGTTGGCGGAGTCCTTTCCGTGCAAGGTGTGGATCGCCAAGGATGGCCAGCGGGCCAACGGCAAGTCCATCCTGAACGTTCTCGCGCTGGGAACCCCCAGGGGCGAGAAGATCACCCTGGAGACCCAGGGGGAGAAGGAGAAGGACGCGCTGGACGCGCTGGCGGCCTTCGTGGCCGGCCGGTTCGGGGAGCCCGAATAATTTAACGGGCCCCCGTACAATGGATCCATGAAGATCCTGAAGGGGATTCCCGTCGCCCCCGGCGTGGCCATCGCCCGTCCGTTCCTGCTGGAACGCGGCGGCCAGGCCTGCCCCTTGCGGCAGAATCTCTCCGACACCGAGGTCGAACGGGACATTGCGCTCTTCCATGAGGCGGTCGAGAAGACGGCGGTGGGGATCCGGCAGACCCGGGACCGGGTCGAAGCCAAGCTGGGCAAGGGCCACGGCGCGATTCTGGATGCGCACCTGTTGATCCTCAAGGACCCCCTGCTGGTGGACGAAACGATCACCCAGGCGCGGACCCAGAAGGTCAATGTGGCCTGGGCGTTCTATCGTACCGTCCACAAGTTCTCGGGGCTCATGGGGAGCCTGGGCGATGAGTACCTGCGGGAACGCACCAGCGACATCGAGGACGTGGGCTGGCAGGTGCTCAAGCACCTGACGGGCGAGGAGCGGCGCGAGTTGAAGGCCCTCAAGGACCGCGTCATCATCCTGGCCGACGACCTCTCG
>JAHFSL010000009.1 GCA_023265785.1 Candidatus Coatesiibacteriota bacterium
ACGCGGGCGAGACGCTCGGGCTCATTCACTATGCCCGCGCCTGCAACAATGTGCTCGAGACCAACCTGGAAACGCAGGCCTGCACCGTCTCGCGGATCTGGGGAAAGTTCGGGACCTCCTACGACCTGACCTGGAAATCGCTCGTGGGCTCGGGCATGAACGCCGTGAACTACTACTGGTTCAACGATGGCGTCAACTTCCTCGAGTCCGGCCACTACCAGGCCAGCCACGAATATCACTGCCCGCTGGATATCCGGGGCCGTCCCCGGGAACACTACACCGCGATCCGGCGGCTGAACGCCTTCCTGATGGCGCACCCGGAGATCGCCGCCACGGCGCCCCGGGTGGAGGTGAGCGTGGGATTCCTCCACGAGTTCGGCTGGAGCGCCTTTGTGGGCGCCCGGGTGGACGGGGCGTACGAGAACCGGACCAACGCTCTGCTGAACCTCCTCGCGGCGTGCGGGGTCAGCTTCGACCTGCTGGATCTGGCCGACTGGAAGCCGGCGCGCCACGCCCCAAAGGTCCTCTTCCTCCAGCCGCCACGGTTCCTCCCCCGGGCCACCATGGACAAGCTCGCCCGCTATGTCCGGGCGGGTGGCCGGCTCATCCTTTCGAACTTTCTGCCCTCGCTTGACGAACACCTGCGCTCGTGCCCCGATCTCGCCCGGGCGCTGGGCGCCGGCCGGATCCAGGAAGTTCCTGCGAAGCCGGGTGCGCTCGAGCCGCACCGGATCCGGATGGCGGGCAAGGAAATCTTCGTCCTCGACCGGATTGAGACCTATCGCCCGGGCCGGGGCGCCCGCGTTCTCGCCACGGGCGAAGCCGGGGTGCTGGGGTTCGAGCGGCGCGTCGGCCGGGGGCGGGCGACCGTGCTGGGCTGGCGGCTGGAGTACCTCTTCACCGACCTGCACCGCCACCTGCTCGGCACCCTGCTGGGCCGCCGGCTGGACGGACCGCTGGTCCTGACGCGGGCCGGCGGTGGCACCACCCTCAAGACGGTCATGAACCTGGAGGACGATCCGGTCTCCGCCCGGGTGGACGGCCGGCTCCTCCGCCTGCCCGCCAAGCGGGCGGCCTTCGTCCTGACACGCCGCCGCCGTCGCCAGGTCTTCATCTGAGCCCCACGCCCGTCCCCGCCTACCGGCTCGCACCCGACGGGGACTTCATCATTGACCGGTTCTCCGAGGCGCCCCCCTTTGCCAGCTTCCTGCCGGGCATTGCGGGACCCTGGGGCGTCCCGCTGTGGGTCTTCTATGTGAACCGCGGGCAGGGCATCGCCTCCTTCGGGGTCCTCGACAAGGACGGCGCGATCATGGAATTTCAGCCCGCCAACAAGGCCTATCGGTCCACGGCCCTGCTGGGATTTCGCACCTTCCTCAAGGTCAACGGAACGCCCTGGGAACCGTTTGCTCCCTCGACCGGCCTGCCGTCAGCCATGCGGATCGCCCCCCACGAGTTCCGGATCAACGAGCGCCACCCCCGGCTGGGGCTGGCGGTGGAGGTCGCGTACTTCACCGTGCCCCAGGAGGGATTTCCCTCGCTGGTCCGGTCGGTGCGGATCACCAATACCTCCCGGCGCCGGGTCGCACTCGAAATGCTGGACGGCCTGCCCGCGCTCCTGCCCTGCGGGCTGGACAACGGCGTCATGAAGACCATGAGTAACCTGATCGAGGCCTGGTGCGGCGTCGAACGGCTGGAGCGCGGCGTGGAATTCTACAAGACCAGGACCGCGCTGGGCGACTCCACGGAGGTGGGCACTTTCCGCCGGGGCCACTTCTACGCTGCCACCCTCACCCACCGGGGCCGGATCAGTCGGCCCATCACCCTTGTCTGCCCGAAGACCGTCTTCGGACCCGTGACCGGGTTCCAGACTCCGCAGGCGTACTGGGCGGCCGCCCGGTTCACCCCGCCGGCCCGGGAGCCGCGGGAGGGTTTCATTCCCTGCGCGTTCGCCCATGCCGCCCTCCGGCTGGCCCCCGGCGAGACGGTCGAGATTTCGTCTGTCATCGGCCGGGCGGAGAGCCCCGCCGCGGTTCGGACCATCGCCCGCCGGGCCCGGCGACGCGGCCAGGTCGCGCAGTGGCGCGAGGCCAACCGGGCGCTCGTGGCAGACCTGACCGGCCGGACCGCCACCGCCTCCGCCTCCCCCGCCTTCGACCTCTACACCCGCCAGAACTTTCTCGACAATGTCATGCGCGGCGGCTTGGCCATTGATGTGGCGGGCCGGCCATTCTATGTGTATTTCCGGGCCCACGGCGACACGGAACGGGAGTACAACGATTTCAAGACCGTGCCTTCCTTCCTGGCCGAGGGGAACGGCAACTACCGTGACATCTGCCAGAACCGGCGGTGCGACAACTACTTCCATCCCGGCATCGGGGCGATGAACATTCTTCGGTTCATGGACCTCATCCAATTGGACGGGTTCAACCCGCTGGTGGTCCGGGCCCGGTACCTCCGGCTGAAGGGTCACGCCGCCGCGCGCGCCCTGCTGGCCCGGCACCTCCGCCGTCCGTCCGCCGCCGTGGCCGCCCTCCTCGCGAAACCGTTCGTGGTCGGCGCCGTCCTGACCCGCATTCAGGACGAGGGGCTCGCCTATCGCACCACCCGTGAGGCGTTGGCGGGCGCTCTGCTGGAAGCGGGACTCCCGGTCGAGGAATCCGTCCACGGGCAGGGCTACTGGACCGACCACTGGTTCTACAACCTCGACCTGCTGGAAAGTTTCGAGGGCATCCAACCAGAGGCCGTGCGCGACCTCCTCCTGCGGCCCGGGGCGTGCACCTGGTACGACAACGCGCACGTCGTGGCGCCACGCCGCGACAAGGTGGTGGAAAAGGCGGGCCGTCTCTGGCAGGCGGATGCGGTGCGCGAGGACCCGGAGAAGCGGGCAGGCATCGCCGCCCGCCCGGTGGACCCCCGGCTGGTCCGGACCCGGTTCGGCCGTGGGGGAGTGTACCGGTCCTCGCTGGCCGCCAAACTGCTCTGCCTCGTCGCCACCAAGGGGGCCTCGCTGGACGCGGCGGGCATCGGGCTGGAAATGGAGTCCGAGAAGCCTGACTGGTGCGATGCCCTGAACGGCCTGCCCGGCCGGTTCGGGTCCTCGCTGTCCGAAACCCTCGAACTCAAGCGGCTGTGCGGCTGGCTGCTTGCGCACCTCGTCCCCGGGGACCGGGTCATGCTGGCCGTCGAAATCCGCGATTGCCTCCTCGGCGTGGCCCGCGAAAGCCGCCGCGTGGCCCGGACCCGGGACACCCACGAATGCTGGGAACGGACGACGACGCTCAAGGAGGCCTATCGGGCCCGGACGCGACTGGGCGTCTCCGGCCGGGAGGTGGCGGTGGATGGCGCCACGGCACTCGCCGCTGTCCGCGCCGTGCTCGCCCGCTGTGACCTCGGGGTCGCCCGGTGCCTCAAGCGGTACGGCACCTATGTGACCTACTTCATGAATGAGCCGACCCGGTGGACCGGGAAGGCCGGCGATATCCGGATCCGGGCCTTTCGGCAGGTCTCCTTGCCCCTCTACCTGGAGGGGTTTGTTCATGCCCTCCGGACCGAGGGCGACGCCAGGATTCCGGCCATGGTCCGGTCCAGCGGGCTGTACGACCGGAAACTCGGCATGTACCGGGTGAACGCCCCGCTGGGGAAGACCTCCCATGAGATCGGACGGGCGAAGACCTTTCCCCGCGGCTGGCTGGAAAACGAGTCCATCTGGACCCACATGGAGTACAAATACCTGCTGGAGCTCTTGCGGGCCGGCCGGTACGCGGATCTGTCCCGCGACCTCAAGACCGCCCTGGTCCCGTTCCTGGACCCGGCCGTCTACCGCCGGAGCATCCTGGAAAACTGCTCGTTCATCGTGGGGTCAGGCTACCCCGACCCGGACCGGCACGGGCGGGGATTTGTCGCCCGGCTCACCGGGGCCTCGGCGGAGTTCATCGATTTGTGGGTCCGGATGACGAGCGGCAAGAATCCCTTTACGCTGGATGCGGCCGGCCGGCTGCGGTTCGGACTGACGCCCGCCCTTCCCGGCTGGCTGTTCAAGGACGGCGCCTTCACCTTCCGGTTCCTGGGCGCGATGGATGTCACCCTGTTGAACCCGTCGGGGCGCGACGCCTGGCACCTGGCCCCCCGGTCCTACCGGCTCATCACCCCCGACGGACGGGAAACCATCCTGCCCGGCCCGTTCCTGCCCGAGCCCTGGGCCGGGCAAGTCCGCGATCGGCAGGTCACCGCGCTGGAAGTGGACCTGGCCTAGTCTTCCGACGCGGGCAGGTTCGGGTGGCGGATGTCCCGCCCCTGCACCATGAAAATGACTTCTTCGGCAATATTGGTCGCGTGATCGCCGATGCGCTCGAGGTTGCGCGCGATCAGAAGCAGGGCGATCCCGCCGGGGACATGGGCTCCGTCGGCCTGCATGAGCTTCACGAGTTCCAGGAGGGATTCCCGCTTCAACCGGTCCTCCTCGTCGTCCCGTTGGATGACGCTCCGGGCCAGCGTCACATCCCGCCGGGCGAAGGCGTCGAGGGCGTCGCGCAACATGGCGATGGCCAGGTCCGCCATCCGGGGCACCTCCAACAGGAGGCGCTCCGCGGCCGGCAGGGCCAGCATCGCCCCTGCGTTCTGGGCGACATTGACGGCCTGGTCCCCGATCCGTTCCAGATCGGCATTCATCCGTGACGCTGCGATGGCGAAGCGCAGGTCGGAGGCCGCCGGTTGGTACCGCGCGAAGAATGAGAGCACCCGCTCGTCCACCTCGAGATGCAGGCGGTTCACCTCCTCCTCCAACCGGAAGACCTCGGCGAGGCGGCCGGCCTGCCCGCCGACCAGCGCGCCCGACCCGAGCCGGATCATCTCCTCGGCCCGCCCCCCCATGGTGAGCAGGCGGCGGACCAGGTCCGCCTGAACTTCCTCCATGTGACGCTCCATGCCCCCTCCTTACCCGAACCGCCCCGTCAGGTAGTCCTGCGTCCGGGGATCGGTGGGATTCGTAAAGATGCGGTCCGTGGGCCCGAATTCGACCAGCTCGCCCATCAGCATGAACCCGGTGAAGTCCGAGATGCGTGCCGCCTGCTGCATGTTGTGGGTCACGATGACCATGGTGTACTCGGCCTTCAGCTTCAGGAGCAGTTCCTCAATGCGTGCCGTGGCGACCGGATCGAGGGCGGAGCACGGCTCGTCCAGGAGCAGGATGCGCGGCCGGACGGCGAGCGCCCGGGCGATGCACAGGCGCTGTTGTTGCCCGCCGGACAGGCTCACCCCGGGCGCATCCAGCTTGTCCTTGACCTCGTTCCAGAGCGCCGCCCCGCGCAGGCTCTCCTCCACCCGCTCGGCCCGCTGGCGCGCATCGCCGATGCCGTTCAGGACGAGTCCGGCCGCGACATTCTCCCTGATACTCAAGGTGGGAAACGGGTTCGGCCGCTGGAACACCATGCCCACCTCCCGGCGCAGGACCACCGGGTCGAGGTCTCCAACCGGCCGGCCGGCCACCTCGATGCCTCCGCCCATCACGGCCCCCGGCACCACCTCGTGCATCCGGTTGAGACACCGGACCAGCGTGGACTTGCCGCACCCCGACGGTCCGATGATCGCCGTGATCTGCCGCTCGGCGACATCCAGGTCCACCCCCTTCAGGACGGGCGTCCCCGCATAGCCCGCGGTCAGCCCGCGCACGCGGACGGCCACCCCGGACGCGACTTCCCCGGTCATGTGCCCCCGCCCTGCTGGGGGGCGCGGAGGAGCACCCGGGCCCCGAGGTTGGCCACCAGCACCACGGCCAGGAGCACAAACGCCGCCGCCCAGGCCTGCCGGTGCCAGTCCTCGTAGGGCGAGATCGCATAGGTATAAATGATGAGCGGGAGGGCCGCGATGGGATTGTTCCATCCGTTGTCCCAGAACCGGTTGCCGAACGCCGTGAACAGGACGGGCGCGGTTTCGCCCGCCACCCGCGACACGGCCAGCAGGGCGCCCGTCAGGATGCCCTTGGCCGCCGTCGGCAGGACGATGCGGAGAATCACTTTCCATCGCGTCACGCCGAGGGCCAGCCCTGCCTCCCGCACGCTCCGGGGCACCAGCCGCACGAACTCCTCGGTGTTGCGGAGGACGAGGGGAACCATGATGACCGCCAGCGCGGCACTGCCGGCCAGCGCGCTGAAGTGCCGCATCGGCAGGACGATGAGCGCGTAGGCGAAGATGCCCATCACGATGGACGGCACGCCATTCAGCAGATCCGCCGCATACCGGATCACGGCACCGGTCAGGTTGTCGCCGTACTCGGCGAGATACACGCCGCCCAGGACGCCCACCGGAATCCCCAGCACACTGGCAAGCGCCACGAGTTTTGCCGATCCAACGATCGCATTGGCGATGCCCCCGCCGGGTTCACCGACCGGAGCCGGCAGGTGGGTCAGGAAGACCCAGCCCACGCAGGACACGCCCCGCCACGCGATGTACCCCAGGATGGCGAACAGGGTGGCGAGCGCAATGCCCGTGCACAGCGCGGTCAACCCAAACATGAGCCGGTTCCACCGCTTCCGGCCGACCAGGCCGGGTTCCATCATGCGGTGCCGCCCCCGGCGCCCAGCCGGTGGATCATGAGCCGGGCCACCCCGTTGACCACCATCGTGATGCCGAACAGCACCAGCCCGACCAGCACCAGGGTATGAACATGCAGGTCCGAGGTGGCCTCGGTAAATTCATTGGCGATGACGGCGGCCATGGTATAGCCCGGCTGCCAGATCGCGGCCGAAATCTCGGGGCGGTTGCCGATCACCATCGTCACGGCCATGGTCTCCCCCAGGGCCCGGCCGAGTGCCAGGAACAGCGCGCCCAGGATGCCCGACCGCGCATACGGCAGCACCACCATCCGAACCATCTCCCAGCGGGTCGCGCCGAGTGCCAGACAGGCTTCCTTCAGCGACCGCGGCACCGTCAGCATGACCTCACGGGCGATGCTGGTGATGTAGGGCACGATGATGAAGGCGAGCAGGATCCCGGCCGTCAGGACCCCCACGCCATAGGGCGCACCCAGCCGCCGCATCAGCGGCGCCAGAATGAAAATGCCCAGCAACCCCATGATTACGGTCGGGATGGCGGCCAGGAGTTCGATCAGGAACGCGCAGGCGTCCGAGATTCGGCGGGGCGCCAGTTCGGCCAGGAAGATCGCCGAGCCCAGCCCCAGCGGAACGGCAATGGCCATGGCAATGGCCGAAGTGACCAGCGTGCCCCAGATGAAGGGCAGGGCGCCGAACGACTCCTGGACGGGATCCCAGACGCTCGTCCAGAGAAACCGTAGGCCGAACGCGTGCCAGGCCAGCCGGGAACTCATGCCCAGCTCGACGGCCAGGGCGAGCGTGAGCCCGACCACGACACCCCCGAAGGCCAGGACCAGCCACCGAAACGCCCGGTCCCCGGCCCGCTCGTGCGGACCGGGGGAAGCGATCAACCGGCGGAGGAACGGGAGATGCCCCGTGATTGACCGGTCGGCCCCGGCGTCAGCCAATTTTCTCAATGGCCTTCGTCACCATGGCATTCACAGGGTCGGGCAGGGGGGCATAGCCCAGCGCGGGTGCCAGGCCCTGGCCGTCTTTCAGCATCCACCGCAGGAACTCCTTCAGCAGCCGGCCCTTGTCCCCGGGATTGCTCTGGTAGACCAGGAGCCAGGTGTAGGTGGACACCGGGTAGGACTCATCCCCCTCGGCGTTGGTGATGGAAACTCGGAAATCGGACGGCATGCGGGAGGCCGTCCCCGCCGCCGCGGCCGTGACTGCCGTGGGAGACGCCTTCACGAATCTGCCCGCCTTGTTCCTGACCGCCGCGTAGGCAATCTTGTTCTGGTCAGCGTAGATCATTTCCACATACCCCAGGGCATACGCGGTCTGCTTGACCAGCCCGGCCACGCCCTCATTCCCCTTCCCGCCCACGCCCGCCGGCCAGTTGACCGCCGTGCCACGGCCGACCTTTTTGAGCCATTCGGGACTGATCTTGCACAGGTAATCCACCCAGCAGAAGGTGGTGCCCGAGCCATCCGACCGGTGGACCACCGTGATGCTGTTCCCCGGCAGGCTCACTCCGGGGTTGAGTCCCGCGATCGCGGGATCGTTCCACATTTTGATCTTCCCGAGGAAGATGCCCGCCAGAACCTCGCCCGTCAGGTTGAGCACGTCAACGCCCGGCAGGTTGAACGCCGGGACCACGGCCCCCAGGACGGTGGGGATGTGCAGGATGGTTCCGTCCACGGCAAACAGCATCTTGGCGGTCATCGGCCCGTCACTCGCCCCGAAATCCACGGTCCGGGCCGTGATCTGGCGGATGCCGCCGCCGGAGCCGATGGACTGGTAGTTGATCTGGAGGTCTGGCTTCACCTTGTGATACTCGTCAAACCACTTGGAGTAGATGGGGTACGGAAAGGTGGCCCCCGCCCCGTTCAGGGTGGTGACGGCCCCGGCCGGCACGGCCGCGAGCATCGCGGCGGCCAGCCCCAGGCGTGCAAGTGTGGTGTTCATGATTCGTTCCTCCTTGGAGTTAGAACTTGATGGACAGATCGGCCTGGATCCGGTTCAACCGGTCGGGCTGTTGCAGGACACCCTTGGCGTCCCGGACATACCGCTTGTCGAGCAGGCGGACATTGAACAGCTTGACGGTGGCCGTCACGAACCCGTTGGGGGTATACGACACCCACAGGATGTTGCCCTTGCGATTCAACCCGCCCTCGCCGAAGTCGGAGTCCGATGAGTCGGCCACGGTTGCGTCCCAGGCCACGCGCTTGTAGAAGTAGGCGATCTCGAAACTGTTCGGGGCGGCCGCCTTGCCGATCTGGCCGCCCACCTGGTAGCCCTGATCGGACTTGCCCAGAAAGGTGTACGCCGGCTTCCACCAGGTCTTCATGGGTCCGGCGCCGGCCCCCGTGATGGACCCCGTCCACGACGGCCCGCGGGCCGCCATGTTCTTGATGAAAGTCCCCTGGATCATGAACGGCAGGCTGATGTCCGCGAGGGGGACCGGGATCCAGCCCGACAACTGGCCGGTCAGTTCCGAGACATCGTATTCATCGAACAGCACCGTGGCCGACTGGCGACCCGACGGCGAGCCGCCCAGTCCCCAGGGCGTGTTGCCCATCTGGGTGTTGAACGAGCCGAACGGATTGCTGTTTTCGTTGAGCCAGGTATGCTTCGCGCCCGCCGCCATCAGGCGCATGCCGAACACGAGCGGGACCTCGATCCCGACCTGTTCCGAAAGGACCCAGGGATCGCGCTCGTTCCCGCTGACCTCGTTGACGGCCTCCTGCATGCCGTTGGCGAACACATTGACCATTCCGCCGACCAGGTAGCCGGCCGACTGGGCGAACCCTTCCGGATTGATGTCCGAATCGAACACCAGGTCCGACGGATAGATCCGCCAGAGTGGATTGGCCATCTTGCCGGCCTGAAACTTGAGTGACCCGTCCTCCCCGAGGAAGCCCGGCGTCCACATGGCATACGCCAGGTCCAGCCAGATCGCCTTTTGGGCGCCATGGTTGGCCATCGTCTGGTTGGTGGAAACCTGTTCGCCGACCCCCGAGGCCAGCCCGGCCACGACGGTCAGGTCATCGTGCAGTTTGTATTCGGTCCTGACCCGGAGCCGGATGCGTTCCCGGTTCCGGTCCGCCTTGCGGGCGCTACCGCTGAACATCGTGGACGACTTCTGGTCGCGGAAATCGAAGTACTCCTCCCGCACCCGCAGGTCGCCGCCTACGGTCATCGTGTCCACCTGGGCCGCCTGCTTGATCTCCGGCAGGTCCGGGGCCGCGTGGGCCGGCCGACCGGCCAGCAGGGCCGCCGCCATCACCAAGGTATTCATCGTCATCATGCGCTCCTTTCTGTCCGCCCCCGTGCAGGGGGCATGGATCGTGCTTGCTCGTGTGTGCATGGGACGAGCCTACGGCGGCTCCATGAAGGCCCGATGAAGGGCGGGTGAATTCTTCGGGAGCGGGCGGAGGGCCTAGCGGGCCGCGTGCAGGGGGAGGCGGACCCGAAACCGGCTTCCCTGGCCCGGGGCGCTGTCCACGGACGCGCTCCCGCCCAGCGTCAGGGCCACATGGCGCACGATGGAGAGGCCGAGTCCGGTCCCCCCCAATGCGCGCGACCGGGCCTTGTCCACCCGGTAGAACCGCTCGAAGATCCGGCCCAGGTGTTCGGGCGGGATCCCGGGGCCGGTATCCGCGACTTCCAGGACCGCCTCGTCCCCCTGCGCGTCGAGGTGGACGGACACCCGCCCCCCGGCCCCGGTGTATTTCACGGCATTGTCGAGCAGGTTGTCCGCGACCTGCCGGAGGGCCTCCCGGTCCCCGAGAACCGGCACCGGCGCCACGGCCATCTCGACCTGGAGGGCCACGCCCCGCGCCCCGGCCGCGGCCTGGAACGACCGGGCGGAGTCCCCCACGGGGTCGCGCAGGTCGAGGGCCTCCCGTTCCAGCGCGCCCCCGCCGGATTCCACCCGCGAGAGCGTCAGGAGGTCGCTGACCAGCCGGTTCAACCGGCCGGCCTGGTCCTGGACCTTGCCCAGGAATTCGCGGTGGGTCTCCGCCGGCATCCCGGCGTCGTCCATCATCGTTTCCACCAGCCCCCGGATGGCGGTCACGGGGGTCTTGAGCTCGTGAGACACATTGGCGATGAAATCCCGCCGGATCGTTTCCAGCCGGCGCAGGTCCGTCACATCGTTGAGGACGATGACCAGCCCTCCCCCATCCCGGCCGTCGCGGAACGAGGAGGCGCGCAGGTCAATCACGCGCTCCCGCAGGCCATCCGGCTGGCGAATCTCCAGCGTGGACACGGAGGCGCCCTCCGCGGGATGCTGGAGGAGCTCGAGCACGGCAGGGAGCCGCGTGACCTCCCACAGGGGCCGCCCCACACTCGCGTCCGGTGATGCCCCCAGCATGGACCCCGCGACGCCGTTGAGGTGGAGCACGGTGCCCTCCCGGTCCACGGCAATCACCCCCTCGACCATACCGCCCAGGATGGCGGCCAACCGCCCCCGCCCCCGGGTGACGGCTTCCATCCGTTCGTCGAGCCGGGCGGTCATGAGCCGAAAAGCCTCCGCGAGCTTCCCAATCTCGGCCGGCGCATCCACGGGCATCCCCCGGTCCGGGCGGCCTGCCGCGATGGCGCCGGCGGCCTCGGTCAGCGCGGTGAGTGGGCGGGTGACGGACCGGGCAAAGAAAAATCCCAGGACGAGCCCGCCCAGAATGGCGGCGAGGACGCCGAGCAGGACCAGCGCCCGGACCTGGGCGCGCCGTTCCCGCACGGTGGTCAGCGGCAGGGCCGCGCGGGCGTAGCCCAGGAGATGGCCGTCCTTCCGCATAGCCACGGCGACATACATCATGTCCACCCGCAGGGTATGGCTCCACCGGGTGGCCACCCCGGGTGTCCCGCCCCTCGCCGCGATGATTTCAGGTCGGTCCCCGTGATTCTCCATCCGCCCGGGATCCTCGCTGGAGTCCGCCACCACGGTCCCATCCATCCGGACCACCGTCAGCCGCGTGGCCAGGTCATTCCCCAACCGGCGCACCCGCGCCTCCAGGACAGCGTCACGGAGTCCCGCATGGCCCGCCAGGTCCCCGAGCAAGACCGCCTTCTCGCGGAGCGACTGCTCAATATCCCGGAGCAGGTCCTGCTGGAGCCGCCAGCCGAACAACAGGCCGAGCGACATCGTGGTTGGCACGATGACGGCGACATATCCGGCATACAGGCGCCAGAGCAGGCGGGAACGCGGCATGCCCCTAGGCGTCGGCATCCCGGAACCGGTACCCGACACCCCGGATGGTTTCCACCAGGTCCCGGTACGGCCCGAGCATCTTGCGAATCGCCAGGACATGCACATCGATGTTGCGATCGACCACGGTGGCCGACTGCCCGATGACCCGGGTCAGAAGCTGGTCGCGCGTGAACACGCGCCCGGGGTGTGAGGCCAGGACATGGAGGAGGCGCAATTCAGTTGCCGTGGGCTGGGCCGCCCGCCCGTCCACCAGGAGTTCATGCCGGGACAGATCCACCATGACGCCCTCCCGTACGATCCGCTCGCCCCCGCCTGCCGCATCGCGCAGGGGCCCCCGCCGCAGGACCGCGTTCACCCGCGCCAGCAGTTCCCGGGGACTGAAGGGCTTCGTCACATAGTCATCGGCGCCAACCCCCAGGCCCAGCACAATGTCCGCCTCGGCATCCTTGGCCGTCACCATCACGATGGGCATGGGCCGTGTCAGGGGATCCTCCTTGAGCCGCCGGCAGATCTCCAGCCCGTCGAGTCCCGGAAGCATGAGGTCCAGCAGGACGAGGTCAGGCGCCGCCGCCCGCACCGCGGCCAACCCGGCCTCGCCGTCCCGCACGGCATCCACCTTGAACCCCTCGCGCACGAGGTTGTACCGGATCACCTCGAGGATATCCGGTTCGTCTTCGATGACTATGATCCTGCCGCGTGCCATGGGGGGGTTCTCGCCCACCATGGAACCACCGAACCGATGCCCAACGCAATGGACTCGCCCTGAAGGCCCGGACGGCCTGCCGCCGGACGGGACTAGCCGAAGACCCGGATGGGCAAGATCGTCATGGTGAGTCCGGCCCACTGCAGGCGGGTCTGGATGGCGTCGGCCGTCTGGTTGTGCATCACGGCGTGATACCAGCGCTCCCGCTGGAAGATCAGTTTGGCCCCGAACACCACCGCGTTCCGGAACCGCTTGGCGATCTGCAGGCACAGGTCGGAGGCGCACGCGACCACATCGGTGCCGACCGCCATCTCATACTCGGCGGCCAGCCCGAGCCGCCGGGCGAACTCGACATAGCGCCGGAGATTCTCCTCCACATGCTGTTTCATCTCGTCCAGCGCCGCCACGCCCTTGAAATTTCCGGAATCCACCACGCCGACCGACACAAACACCACATTGGAGAAGGTGCCCGGGAAGGACTTCAGGATCGAAAAGATGGAATGTATCCCGATGCCGCCGAAATGCTCGACCAGCACGACGGCCGTCGGCAGGGCCGGATTGACGGGCCGGGTGGTGGGCCGCCGGCGGATGGGGAGGGCGATGAGTTGGTCGTCCAGCCGCCGCAGGCGCGCCCGGACAAGCCGGTAGTAGCCGCGGCACCAGACGCAGGCGGCGCCCAGCACGCCCGTGGTGGCCAGCGTGACCCAGCCGCCCAGCATGAACTTCTCCCGGATCATCAGCACGAGAATGCTGACGCAGAGGATGAGTCCCGTGCCGTGCAGGAATTCATCGCGCCGCCAGCCGCGCGCCTCCCGGCGCTCGCGCCAGGTCAGGACCAGCATGGAGAGCATGGAGAGGGAAAAGGTGATGAACACATTGATGCTGTACATGATCACCAGGGTCAGCGTGTTGCCATGGGTGTAGAGGAGTGACAGGAGGGCCCCGCCGCCGAACAGCAGGACGCCGTTCTGCATCGTCAGCCGGTGCGAGAGCATGCTGAACCGGCGCGGGAGCCAGCTATCCAGCGCCATGTTGGCCATCACCCGCGGACCGTCAATGAACCCGGTCTGGGCCGCGATGAACAGCAGGCCCGCCTCGGAGGCCAGCGTCAGCCACAGGAGGCCGGCCCCCAGGGCGGGCCAGTGCGCGGCCCCGGCCCCGAAGGCGTCCCGCGCCAGCGCGGCATTCAGCGTCTGGCCCTCCAGGGGCCGGATGTCCGCGACCAGATAGGAGGCCAGGAGGCCCGCCGAGACGGCCGCCAGCGAAACGGCCATGTAGGCCATCGTCCGCTTGCCGGACTGGGCCCGGGGCTCGCGCAGGATGCCCACGCCGTTGGACACCGCCTCGATGCCCGTGAAGGTCCCCGCACCCATTGAATACGCCTTGACCAGGATCAGCAGGAGGCCGGCCACGCCCAGCGAGTGCCATCCGGCGACATTGCCGTCCACGACCGTCCGGCTGACCGCCGCAAAATCCCCGTTGTGCAGGCCGAGGCTGACCAGAATCAGAATGACATGCGACACCACGAAGGCAAAGAAGATGGGGGCGACCGAGACGACCGACTCCCGGACGCCGCGCAGGTTGAGCAGGGTCAGCGCCACGATGGCCAGGATCTCCACGGCGAGTTTCCCGTGGGCCGCGGCGGGCGAGACCAGGCTGAACAGTGCGTCGCCCCCGGCGGCGATCGAAACCGTAATGGTGAGGACATAGTCCACGAGCAGGGCACACCCGGACACCAGCCCGGCAGGCGGCCCCAGCACCTTGGAGGCCACGACATAGCCCCCGCCCCCGCCCGGAAAATGCTCGATAATCCGACTGTAGACGGCCGAGATGATGGCGATGGTCCCGATCACCGCCAGAACGAGGAAGGGAACAAGGTACCGGTGCTCACCCAGGACCCGGTAGGCCTCCTCCGGGCCGTAGGCGGAGGAGGAGAGCCCATCGGCGCCCATGCCCACCCACGCCAGGAGTGGCACGAGCGCGACCTTGTGAAAGAGGCCCCGATCCCACAGGTTGCGGGGGGCGCCGATCAGCCAGCGGCCGATCCCGCGCCACCGCGAGATTTCCTTGGGCACGAATCCGGGAAGCGGGAGCGCCTTGTTCCATCGGGGCGGCAGGACGGGATCGGCCTCCGGGTGCCGGGAGCGCGGGTGGCGACTGCTCACGGAATCAGCCTTCAGCCCGGAGCCGATAGCCGACGCCCGGCTCGGTCAGGATGAACGCAGGTCGCGCGGGGTTCTGCTCGACCTTGGCCCGGAGCTGATGGATGAAGAGGCGGACATACTGGGCCTGCTCCGTGGTGGCCTGGCCCCACACGGCCTTCAGGATCTGCTTGTGCGTCACCACCTTGCCCGCCCGCCGGGCCAGCAGGGCCAGGACCTCGTATTCATGGGGAGTGAGATGCACCTGGACGCCGCGAACCCGAACCAGCCGGGCTGCGAGGTCCACGGTCAGCTCTCCGGTGCGAATGACCGCCTCCTCCGTCCCGCGGCCGGCCTGCTCGGCGTGGCGCTGGGCCACGCGCACCCGCGCCAGGAGCTCCCCCACGCCAAACGGCTTGGTCAGGTAATCATCGGCGCCGGCATCCAGCGCCGCCACCTTGTCCTCCTCGCGCCCGCGCGCGGTCAGCACGATGACCGGGGCGGTGCTCCAGCTCCGCAGGCGGCGGATCAGCTCCAGGCCGTCCAGGTCGGGGAGCCCGAGGTCCACGAGCAAGATGCCGGGCTTGCGGGCCGAGGCCTGGGCCAGACCCTCCTCCCCGGTGGCCGCCTCGAGGACCTCGAACCCCTCCGCGGCCAGGCTCGGCCGGAGAAACCGGCGGATGGCGGCCTCGTCCTCGATGATCAGGACCGTCATGTCCGCGGCTCCCCCAACGGCAGGGTGAACTCGAACCGCGCGCCCCCCCCTTCGCGGTTGCCCGCAAAGATCTCGCCCCCATGGGCTTCCACCGCGGCCCGACAGATGGCCAGCCCCAGCCCCGCCCCGGCCTGCGACCCCCGCGTCCGCCCCCGGTAGAACTTGTCGAACAGCCGGTCCAGGTCCTCCATGGGCAGGCCCGGTCCCCGATCCGCCACGCTCACCTCGAGCCGTCCGTCCCGGACTCGCGCGGCGATCTCCACGGGCGTGGCCACCGGGGCGTACTTGCAGGCGTTATCCAGCAGGTTGACCAGGACTTGTTCGATCAGCAGGGCATCCATGGGGACCAGCGGGCAGTCCGGAGTGATGGTGGTCACGAGCGGGCGGCCCGCCACCCGGTCCTCGCATTGGGCGATGGCGGACCCGATGACCTCCTCGATGTGATGGGGTTCCTTGTGGAGCTCCACCGGGCCCGAATCCAGCCGGGTCATTTCCAGCAGGTTGCCCACGATCCGGTTCAGCCGGTCGGCCTCGTCGCGGATGTTTTCCAGCAGGTCCCGCCGGCTCGCGGCATCGGGCGCCGCCCCCTCCCGCAGGAGGGTGCTGGCGGACCCGGTGATCGCCGCCAGCGGGGTCCGCAGGTCATGGGAGACCGAGCCGAGGAGCGCGGACCGCTGGCGCTCCCCCTCCATCTGGATCTCGATGCGACGGTGTTCCTCCGCGCTCAAGTCATTGGCCACGGCCAGAGCCGTCTGATCGGCGATGGCCTCCAACAACCGAACTTGCTCGGGACCCAGTGCGCGCTCGGGCGAGGCGGGCCGGACGCCCAGCGCGCCCACGGGCGTCCCGGTGGCCCGTAACGGGACAAAGAGGGCCCCCGCGGTGGCCACCGTCTCAGTTCCCCACCCCGCCATCTCGCCCGAATCAAAGGCCCACTGGGCCACGGCCACCTCCTTGGGCACCGTTCCGAATTCCGCGATGGCCCCCCGCCGCACGGCGAGCTTGCCATCACGATCCGGCAGGAGCGCCGCGGCTGAACAGGCGAACTCGTCGGCGACATGGCGAACGGCAATTTCCAGTAATTCATCGGTGCCCCGCCCGGTCGCCAGAGAGCGGCCCAGCGAATAGAGGGTGGCGGTCCGGTGCTCGCGCGCGCGGGCCAGCTCGGCCTCGCGCTTCACGCGTACCGTCAGGTGGCTGATGGAGAGGGCCACGGCGAGCATGACGCCGAAGGTGATGAGGTGCTGGGCGTTGGCCACGGCAAAAGTGAACCGGGGCGGCACGAAGAAGAAATCAAACGCCAGGACGCTGGCCACCGACGCCGCCACGGACGGGCCGGTGCCGGACCGGTAGGCCACCACGAGGACCCCCGCCAGGTAGATCATCACCAGGTTCGCCAGATCCAGCCGGGCGAACAGCAGCCAATCGGCCGCCGTGCTCCCGGCCACCACGGCCAACGCCAGGACATAGGACGCCCAGGGCAGGCGGCGGCGGGTGGGGGTGGAAAGGGGTTCCATGATGGGGCGGACGACCGATTTGACGGATGATAGCGCCGCCGGATGTTGCGATGCCGTTAGGACCCGGGGCCTCCGCGGAACGTGCACCCTAGGTGCGGTGGTGCTTGGCTTTCCTTGTGGGCGGCGGCGGTGCGAGCGGCAGGATGGTGAGGCCGAACAGGTCGAGCCCGGCCCCGGTCAGGCGCGCAGACGGATGGGCATCACGATCACCTGATGCCCGTTGAAGAGCAGGCGCTTCTGCAACTGGAGTGACGTCTGGCTGTGCAGGAAGCTCGAGGTCCAGGTCTCGTACTCGAAGACGAGTTTTCCGACGAAGAAGACCGTGTCCTTGAATTCCTTGGCCAGTGTGCCGCAGATGTCCTCCAGCGCCTGGAGCCGGTCCACATCCAGCCCATACCGGAATTCGCTGTGGAATCCGAGATTCTTCGCCATCTCCACATACCGGCCCAGATCACGCTTCACCGAAGTTTCCAACTCGTGAATGGCATCGAGCCCCTTGAACCGGCTGGAGTCAATGGTCCCCACCTCGACGAAGAGGACATTCTTGAACCGGTCGGGGAAGAGTTTCAGGATCGAGAAGAGCGTGTGAATGCCCAGCCCGTTGAACCCGTTCACCATCAGCACGGCCGTGGGCGCCTTCGTATTCTTCCGGGTCACTTTTCGCTTGGTGTGGTCGAAATGGAGGGTGGTGAGAAGGTCATCCAGCCCGCGCAGGTGGCGGCGCACGATCCGGTAGTGGTTCTTGATCAGGACGCAGGCGGCCACGAACCCCCCGGTCATCAGGATGGTGGCCCACCCTCCCTCCCGCAACTTAACCGTGATGGTAAACACCAGGATCCAGGACGTCAGGACCAGTCCCGCGCCGTTGATGACCAACGGCTTCAGCCACCGCTGGCCCGTGGCCCGCACCTCCAGCCAGTGGCGGCACATGCCCAGCTGGGACAGGGTGAAGGTCATGAACACGTTGATGCTGTACATAACCACGATGAGGTCCACCCGGGCGCCGGTCAGGACCAGCACGACGGCCGCGGCGCCGGCCATCAGGACAATGCCGTCCTGGTTCACCAAGCGATCCGAGAGGTTGGCGAACCGCCGGGGCACCCACGAATCCGCGGCCATGCTGGAGAGCACCTGCGGGCCGCCGATGAATCCCGACTGCGCTGCCACGACCAGCAGGGCGGCCTCGGAAACGAGCGTGATGACCACCGCGGCCTTGCCGACCGGCACGCCGCCGATCACCACGCTCCCCCACAGGTGCTCGAACAGCGACGCGTTCAGCGTCCGGCCGGGCTCGTGATGAATGTCGTTGAGGAGGTAGCAGATCAGAAGGCCGGCCGCGGTAAACGCCAGCGAGAACGCCATGTAGGTCATCGTGCGCTTGCCGGTCTCCGCCCGGGGTTCCCGCAGGATGGCCAGCCCGTTGCTGACGGCCTCAATCCCGGTGTAGGTCCCGCCGCCCAGCGAGAAGGCGCGCATCAGGATCAGAATGGTTCCCCAGAGGCCGACGGTCCCCATCAGGGAGTTGGTCTGCTCCGACGTGTGGTACAGGAACCGGACCGTCGTGGCCCCGTGAGTCGTCAGCCCCGTCACGATGGCCGCAAGGTGGGCGAGGACAAACACGAGAAAGATCGGCGTCAGGGCTGTGATGGACTCCTTGAGCCCGCGCAGGTTGAGGAGGAGCAGGAGGGCGAGCAGGGCCAGGGCGACATACAATTTCAAGGTCGCCACGCCCGGCGGCAGGAAGCTGAAAAAGGCGTCCGCGCTGGCGGCGACGCTGACGGCGATGGTCAGGACATAGTCCACGACCAGCGCGGAGCCGGACACCACGCCGGCCCCCTGGCCCAGGAACCGGGTGGCGACCAGGTACCCACCGCCCGCACCGCCCGTGGCGAACAGCGCGATGATCTGGGTGTAACTGGCCGAGATCATGAAGACCGCCAGGGCCACGAAGAAGGCCAGCGGGAGGGCGAGGTAGGGGTGCTCCCCCAGGGCCAGGTAGGCGTCCTCGGGGCCATAACAAGAAGACGACAGTCCGTCCGCACCCATGCCCACCCAGGCCAGCACGGCGATCAGGGAGGCGGTATGGAAAACCGTCGCATCGAGCGGATTTTTGGCGGCGCCCAGCAGAAAGGCTTTGAGGCGCTCGGGAAAGGGGGCCGGGGGCGTCCCCGTTCCGTGGGCCATGGTATTCGGGAAACGTTAGCGGGAGCCGCCCTCGCTGTCAAGCAAAGGGCGGGAAACCGCTATTTGCTGGGGCTCACCAGGCGTAGGCCTCGGGGGCATGGCCACCCGGGCCCGGGAAGATGGCATCCAACTTTTTCATCGTGTCCGGCGAAAGTTTGATCTTGAGCACGCGCATCGTGCCCTCCAACTGGGCCAGCGTCCGGGGCCCGATGATCGGCGCAGTCACCGCCTTCTGGTGCAGGAGCCACGCGAGCGCAACATGCGCGGGCGCCTCGCCCAGCCGGCGACAGAGCGCCTCCCACGGGACGAGCTTCTTCTTTTCCTTCTTCA
>JAHFSL010000650.1 GCA_023265785.1 Candidatus Coatesiibacteriota bacterium
GTACCGGGTCCGGCACGAAATCCGGATGCTCCCCGGCGACCAGTACACCATTCCCCCCGACACCTGGCACTGGTTCCAGGCCGGCTCCCAGGGCGCGATCGTCTCCGAGTTCTCCTCCACCAGCCGTGATCCCTTTGACATCTTCCGCGACCCCCACATTCAGAGGGCGACGAAAGTCTACTAGGGTCGAGGGTCTCCGTCAGCCCTTCCGGTCAAGGCGATCCAGAAGGACCGCCACGGTCATGTCGCTGGTCACATTGACGGCCGCCCGGAACCGGCCCAGGATCCAGTCCACCGGCAGGATGAGGGGGATCACGGTGGCCCCCGCCGCCTCCGGAAGGCCCGCCGCACCGAGGACAAGCGGCAGGGTGATCAAGCCCGCCTCCGGCACCCCCGCGATCCCGATTCCCGCCATCACCGCGGCCGCGGCGATGCCGAGCTGGACCCCGAGACCTGCCGGCAGGCCGAACGCCTGGAGCATGAAGATCGCGGCGGCCGCCTCATAGAGAATGATCCCATCATGGTTGAGGTTCGTACCCACGCACACGGCCAGTAGAGCCGAGGCCGGCGAAACGGCCAGGTTCTCGTCGAGACACCGCAGGGTGACGGGCAGGGTGGCCAGGCTGCTACTGCAAGACAGCGCGGTCACGATCGAGTCAGAGGCGGCGCGAAAAAACCGGAATGGGGACATCCGGCCCACGGTCCACAGAAGGAGGCTGTACCAGCCCACCCCGTGCAGGACCAGTCCGAGGGCCATGGTCGCCAGGAAGATTCCCAGAATGCCCATGACATTCGCTCCCATGGCGCCGACCACGGCGGCGATCACGCCGAAGACGGCAAACGGCACGAGCCGGATGGCCCACTCAAGCATCTGCGTGAGCGCACGAAATGCCACCTGCACGAGCCCCGCCACGCCCTCGAGCGCGGCCGCCTCAGCCCGACCGCCCCGACCCTTCAGGGCACGAAGAGACAGACCGCCCAGAACCGCCAGCATGATGACGCTGATGACGCTGTTCTCACGAAACGGGTCCACCAGATTCGCCGGCACATATCGCGCCAGGTTTGTGAGGAGGCTCAACGAGGCCCCGGGTGCCGGCGCGGGTGCGACTGCCGTGGCCGTGTGCCCGGCCGCAAGCGCGGCCTGGATCTCGCCCATCCGGCTCCGCCAGGATTCTCCACCACGCACCAGGTGGGCAGCACTCAGACCGATGCCGATCGCCACCACCGCGTTCATGGCGCTCAATCCGACCAGCACCAGCGCCTTGCGGCCGGGGATGTACGTCCGCAGGAAGGCGTCCAGCACCGCGAACAGGATCAGGGGCGTCGCGAGCGTCTTGAGCAGGCGAATGACCAGCATGCCGGCCTCGCCCAACGGGGCCGCCCGGGTGCCGAGGGCCAACCCGGCCGCCATCCCGGCCGCGGCTCCCATGATGATCTTGGCCCAGAGCGGTCGCACGGTCTTTCCCGGAACGGCAGGTGCGTTCAACCTGGATGTCATGACCTGCGGGCCACTCCCCAGTAGAACCGCCAGGAGGTCTGGAAGAAAACGCCGGAATGATCCACGAAGGCGCGGGAGCGGTCTGGGTTGTGCCAAACCCAGTCCCGGTCGTCAATAATCGGCTCAATGCGGGCCATCCGGTATCCGACGCCTGTGTACAGGCCTGCCGAACGTCCGATGAGATGTTCGAACCCCACGCTCGCGGACCCGCCGGCGGAACTTCCGGAGAACGACCGTCTCCCGTACCAGTAGTTTGTCACGAGCCCGGCCCCCGACAGTGCATACCGGCCGGCGGCCAGTGTCAGGACCAGGCCCAGAGTGGGCGATGCCGGAAGAAGCAATCTGACGCGGCCGAGCACGCCGGAGGCGTCCAGGTTCCATCGGTCCTCAAATCCATTGCGGTAGCGGATGGTTTCCCGCTTGGGGAGCCAGGGCTCCCACAGCACCCCCGCCTGGAGCCGATCGGAGAAGGCATAGTCCACCGCGGCGCCGAGGAGCGGAGGACCGTAGAGTTTCGCGCTCTCCCACCGGATACCTCCGGCGTAGAGGGCGTCGAAATCGTCGCGTGGCTGGACAG
>JAHFSL010000651.1 GCA_023265785.1 Candidatus Coatesiibacteriota bacterium
CCCCCTCAACCAGCAGACCCAGCTCCAGCTGTACGGGATCGAGTATCAGGGCGCGGGATTCGCAACGGTCGGGGGGATCAGCCAGAGCATCGGGTGCCTGATCGGGTACTGCATCAACGGATGGCCGGGCGATGCCGCCTGCGCCCTCGGCTCCGGCCCGATTTCCGGGGGCGGCGTCGCGGGGTGCAAGATCGAACGCGCGCCAGCCCGCTACCTGCCGGCCGCCTGGCAGGGCGTCTGCCCGACCTTCAACTTCAATTTCGTCTACAAGATCGTCTCCAACTCGCCCGTCGTCTGGCAGTTCCAGACCGTCCAGCCCGCCTGCAACATGGACTGGCCCATTTTCTCGCCGGCCAGCACCATGACCTTCCAGGGGTTCAAGCACTACACCTGGATGGCCGACCTGGCCGACCAGGACGCGCTGGTCATGGTCAATACCGGAATGGACGCGAGCGGGAATTTCAACGCCAACCAGGAAACGAGTTCCTTCCTGTTCCGGTGGAACGCCGCCACGCTGGCCTGGGACTACATGTACAACTATCAGATCGGGCCCGAGAGCGAGGCCACCCAGATGTTCCTGAACGCCAACGGGGATGTGGCGCCGTGGATGGTGATCACCTCCGACACCGCCCTCGTCGTGTTCGGGTCGTGGAACGAGTTGAGCACCGCGGGGTGCTGTGGGAAGGCGGGTTCCGACAACGGCGCGACCTTCAGCGTGACCCGCGAGAAGGGGCTGGAAGTCGGTGGCGCGCCATCCAACTTCTACAACATCGCGGGCGGCACGCAGTGCGGACAGGGCATCATCCGGCAGGTCATCGGCGCCGCCGGGCCCGGGGCCGCCACGGTCCGGATCTGGACTTACACCCCGGATAACACGCTCACCCTCTTCCCCGGCCAGACGCCGAACGCGGGGGCCGGCAGTACGGTCCCCTCGCTCCTGCGGGACAGCATCGGCTCCTGGTCCGCGGGCGCGCCCATGGTGGTCGGCGGCGGCCTGCCGGTCTCCGCAAACAATCCCCTCATCTTCGGCAAGGCCTTTAACGGGTACGGCCCCTTCCAGCGGGGGGGATCAAACCTGTTCAAGGTGGAGGTCATGTCCGGAGGGCCCATCCAGGTCCTCTCCGGAACGGACACGTATGGCCAGTGGGGCGGCGGCAACGTCCTGCATTCCCCGCAGGGACCCGGCGGCGTGCCCGGCCCGTTCGGCACGGAGTTCTGGATCAACTACGGCGGCGGCGATTCGGGGGCGTGCGGCATCCCGTTCACCAACTGGTTCACACCCAAGAGCGGCCAAACCATCCAGGCGGTGACCAGCGACGGGTTCCTCGCGACCTACACCACGACGGCCGCCGACCAGTGCGTCGCCTTCATGAATTTCACCGCCCTGGCGGCCGATGAGCGGCGGAACATGAGGTTCAACGTCATCGCCGGCGGCTCGGCCATGATGGGCCTGTACAATCAGTGCAGTCTCGTGGAAAAGGGCTATACGGCGCCCTTCGTCGCGGCCGGCGTCCACTACGCGATCATCGCGCCGCCCGTTGTCTTCGTGGGCCAGTCCTTCTGGATCACCGTGGTGGTCCAGAGCTCGCTGGGCGGTACCCAGACCGACTACTGCGGCGTCACCTCATTCACCTCGACCGACCCGGCCGCGCTGATGGGCGGCGGCGGCATGGAGATCTTCAACTACACCTGGAAGAGCCTGCCCGGCGGGTGCGGGTCCGTCCCGTATGACGATGGCGTCCATGTCTTCGTGAATGTCACACTGTTCAAGCTCGGCACCCAGACGATCGTGGCCGTTGACACGGTGGACGGCTCGATCGCCGGGCTGGCGGCCCTGCTCGTGGTGGGGGTGGACATCAAGCTGTCCAAGACCCCCCGGCTGACGGTGGGGGCCTCCGGCGATACCGTGCAGTTCCGCGTCTGCTGGAGCAACTACTCCTCCGCCTCGGCGTTCACCTTCGTCATGACCGACGCCATCCCCATGGGCACGACCTTCGTTCAGGAAGCCGGGACCGCAGCCCTCGACTGCGGAAGCACGAACGGGGTTGCGCCGCGGGTGGCCTACTCCACCGCCG
>JAHFSL010000652.1 GCA_023265785.1 Candidatus Coatesiibacteriota bacterium
TAGTCGTACAGCCCGGTCCCAAAGATATCGCTGGCACCGCTCCGGCGCATCTGCCGGGAGAAGAAGGCGCGGGAGCCCAGGGCCAGCCCGGAGACGGGGGACCATTCATGACCCACCGAGGCCTGGTGCGAGAGTTCGCGCTCGGTAAACTCGCGCCCTTCCTGCGGCCGCAGACCCGGCCCGCTGTAGGTGAGTTCGTAGGCGCCATACAGGGCCTGGCCCGGCGTGAACGCCCACCGGCCGCCCAGCGTCGTCCCCATCCCACTGCCGAAGAAGAACGAGCCGATGTTGATCGTGTCCACCGCTTCCATGTAGTGGAACTGGTAGAGCGGAATAAACTTGGGCGGCTCGGGCTTCTCCTCGGGCGTCACGGGTGCCGCCACTTCCGCCACAGGGGCGGCCTCGGTGGCCGACGGGCCGATATGCGGCAGGGCCGGGGGGACATATGCGGCGGGAGCCGTCGCGGCAGGCGCCACCGGAACCGCCGCCGCAGGCGCAGGGGCCGGAGCGGGTGTCGTGGGAGCCGGGGCCGCGGCGGAAGTCACCGGCTTCGCGGCCACCTTGGCCTTGGCGGGGGCCTTGGCCGGAGCCGTCGTCGTGGTCGCGGCCTGCGTGAGATTCGCGGCGACACAGGCGAGGAGCAGCGCGGGAAGCCGCATCAGAACCTCACCTGGAAGTTCGCGAACGGCCAGAGAACCCAAGCCCCCTCGGGGTAGAACGCCAGCCCGGTATCGAAGTTCCTCGAGGCCCAGGTCAGCCGCATGACCAGCTTGTTCTTGACGAGTCCGAAACCCAATTCCGCCACCAACCGCTTCGTCGGCGACCGGAACATCTCACCGCCGATATACATGTAGTGCTCCATCCGGCCGGTGTTGATGTTTTCCAGCGAGTTCGCCACATCGAACCCGGTCCCCGTATTCGAGGAGCTCGAGGAATCCGGGGTGATGTGGAAGTTCGCGAACATGGAGGAGAACTGGTAGCCGAAGAAGGCACGCAGGCGCGGGTCCAGCGAAAACCCGGCGGACAAGCCGCCATGGATTCCCCAGATGGAACCCTCGAAATTCCCTTTGGGAATCAGGGAGCCCGCCAACAGATCCCAGGCGCCCAGGTGGAGGTCCACCTGGGGCCAGCCCCCGTGCTCGCGGTGCAGGCGCGTCTTGGTCTCGCCGCTCAACTCGGTGAACGGCAGGAGGTTCGGGAAGATGTTGGTCCCGAACGAGAACACCCGGTTGCCCGGCAGGGGCGTCCGGTCCTCGGTCGTCATCTGGATGTCGTAGAGGAATTCGGACGGATTGAGGATGATCTGGGCGGCCATGTCTTCACCGATTTTCTTGAAGTCGGTGCCCACATCGGCGCGGACCGGACCGGCCGCGCCCAGGGCGCAGGCCAGGCACAGGGACACCCAGAGGCCGGACCGCATCATTCGATTCACCTCAACCGTTTCGGTGTATCAGTTTCCGAGATTCGTGCTCGCCAGACTCGGCCCGTACTTCTGGGCGATGGCGATGACGATGTCGGGGATCACGATGAGGTCGATATTGCCCTTGTGCATGACATCCGCCCCCGCGGCATTACGCGCCGAGAGGATGGTCTCGAACGAGAGCGTCTTGGCGAACCCGAAGGGATCGTCAATCTTGTTCTGGGTGAAGTCGGTGATGTTGAGCACCTTGCCGTCCGCGTTCAGCGCGTACGCCTCAAACTTGAGGTCAATCCGGTTCGCCACGACGAACTCGCCCGTGTGATTGGTCTCGTTGGTGTGCGCCGCATCGTCATCCAACTTTCCGTTCCCGTTCAGGTCCTTGTAGGCAGCCTGCACCGAGGTCGCCCACAGGTCCATGCTGTCGGACCCGTCTGACCCGTTTCCCTTGCCCGAGGGGATGTACCGCTGGCCGTTGAAGAAGAAACCGTCTCCCTCGGAATTCTTGTCCTCCGGGAAGTAGGTCTCACGCGTAATGACATCGCGGGTGGCATCGCCGGGGCGCCCGTTGGCCAGGGTGATTTCGCCGTGGATCGCCTTCAGTCCGTGGTTGGCATTGGCCTCAAAGAAGGCGGGCCAGTCGAGGACGCTGTCAGGC
>JAHFSL010000653.1 GCA_023265785.1 Candidatus Coatesiibacteriota bacterium
ATCTATGCCACGACCGCCGATTCCGTCAAATTGGACCAGGTGCCCGTGGAAAATTCCAAAGGCCGCCGCTGGTGGTTCTATAACGGCATGCGGCCCATGTCCGGGGCGATCACCACCGACACGATCGGGGTGGATCCAAGGGTCCAGCCGTGGATCTGCTGGCTGCACGGGATCGAGCTGTGGTTCTACTGGGAATCCACCCAGTGGCAACACAACGGGCAGGGCCCCCATGCGCATCAGGACCAGAATGTCTGGGTGGACCCCATTACGTTCACGGGGGGTGATGCCGAGGTCAACGGCGACGGCACGCTGTTTTATGCCGGTGAGGACGCGTTCTACCCGGACCAGGATCGCGGCATCCAGGGCCCCATCAGCTCGATCCGGATGAAGAACCTCCGCCGGGGCCAGCAGGATGTCGCGTGGCTCGAGCTGGCGAAAGCCGCGGGCCATGCGGCCGAGGCCCGCGCGATCGGCCTCGCCCTGATCCCGAGATCATTCAGCGATGCGAAGCCGACTGAACCGGCCTCCTGGCCCGCCGACGGGTCGGCGTGGGACGCGGCCCGGCTGAAGGTGATCGCGCTCGTCATTCCCCCCGCGTCTCCCGGGAGCCACTAACGTGACCGTCGCGCTGGCACTGGCGTGGGCGCTCGGGCAGGCGGCGGCGGCACCCGGGTGGGTCTGGTGGGAGGCGGAATCGCCGGCGAGCACCAACTTCCCGCCTTCGAGCGGATTTTCAGCCTCCACATTTCCCGGGCAACGCCATGTCCTCTCCGGGGGGGACTGGCTCTCCAATAGTGGACCCCGCACCGGGCCGGAGGCATTCGCCAGCTGGCGGGTCACCGTCCCGGCCGCCGCGACCTATCACCTCTGGTGCCGGAAATTCTGGAAACATGGACCGTTCCGTTGGGCGTTTGATGGGGGACAATGGTCCACCTGTGGCGGGGATGTCTCGTTGGCGGACACGACCGAGATCCGGCAGTACCTGTGCGCCAACTGGGTCTACCTCGGGGACGTTGCCCTCAACACGGACCCGCACGAGTTCACGATCCGGCTGCTCGCGGCCGCCGGAGAGGAATTGACCGCCGCGTTTGACTGTTTCCTGCTGACGCCCGATGCATTCCAGCCGCGCGGGCGGCTCAAGCCCGGCGAGTCGTCCGGGCTGGCCGACCCGGGCATGTTTGCGTGGGAGCCGGACGCGGACCCGTTCAAACCGGATGCCCTGCTCGACCTGCGCGGGCTCAACGAACACGTCGCCGGCGAGCACGGCCCGATCCGGCGCGATGGGGACCGGTTCGTCCTGGGGGATGGCCGCCCGGTCCGGTTCTGGGCGGTCGGGACCGACCCGGAGGCCGGCGGGCTGGCCCCTGACCAGGTGCGGTATTTTGCCCGGCACCTGGCCAAGGCCGGGGTCAATATGGTCCGCATTCACGGCCCGGTCGCCAACAACACGCCGGGGTATCCCGTGGATCCCCACAAGCTGGAGGAGTTTTTCGCGCTGGAGGCCGCGTTCAAGCAGGAGGGAATCTACACCTACATCACCACGTTCTGGCCGCCGTGGGCCTCGGCGGCCCCGGGGACAAAGGATGAGACCAAGACGTTTGCGATGATCTATTTTGACCCGGAGCTCCAGGCCGCCCACCGCCGGTGGTTGAAAGCGTTGCTCACCACCGTCAATCCGCATACCGGCCTGACCATGGCGAAGGATCCCGCGCTGGCGATCGTCGAGCTGGTGAATGAGGACAGCCTGTTTTTCTGGACGTTCTCAAAAAAAAGCTTCCCGGCCCGGGCCTGGCTTGACCTGGAGGCGCGATTCGGGTCCTGGGCTGCCCTCCGGTACGGATCCCTGGCGAAAGCGCTCGCCGCCTGGCCGGGGGCCGCGGAACCCGGCGACGACCCCGCCGCGAAGCGCGCGGGGTTGATGGAAGCATGGAACATGACCGGGGATGGACAAAAGGGGGCCGCGCCGGGCCGCCGGGCCCGGACCAGGGACCAGATCCGGTTTCTTGCGTCCATCCAGAAGAAATTCTACGAGGACGCCCGGGCGTACGTGCGCGGGGAGCTGGGGGCCATGGCC
>JAHFSL010000168.1:0-3149 GCA_023265785.1 Candidatus Coatesiibacteriota bacterium
GAGGAAGAGGGGCACGCCCATGCGCGCCACCTTGGCCCCCATGTCCGCGTGCAGGTGGCACCGGGTCCCGATCAGGATGCCATCCAGGCCCTTCTGCGCGGCGAGTTCGTCGGCATCGGGCAGGAAGACCGCCTCCTTGAGGAGGTCGGGGTGCTGGCCCCGCAGGGCCTCGCCGCGCGGGTCGGCGACCGCCACGACCCGGGCGGCCGGCTCGAGCGCCTGAATGCCCCGGAGCACATCGGTGATCCGGCGGCCGCACCCGATGACGCCCAGGTTCAGGTCAACGCTCCCCATGGCACCAATGGTACGCGAGCCGCGCGAGGACCTTGGTGACCGTGGTCAGGTCATCAAGACTGACCCACTCGTCGGGGGCGTGCGCGCCGTCGCCGCGTGGCCCCAGCAGGATCCCCGGGGTGCGGAAGAACTCGTTGAAGATGTAGAGATCGCATGGATACGGCGCCGCCCGGGCCGGGACCGGTGCGCCCATGACGGCACCGGCGGAGGCGCGGGCCAGCGCGACGAGCGGGTGGTCCGCGGGGATCGCCGAACCGGGCATGAACCGGTAGGGATGTTCCGCCCGGATGGCCCGGCGGGAGAACCACGGGTCGGCCGCCCGCCGGGCTTCCAGGAAGGCATGGAAGTCCCGTCCGATGGCCTCCGGCGTTTCGCCGGGCAGGAGCTGGAGGTAGATCTCCAGCGTGGCGGATCCCGGCACGGCAATGACATGCGGCCGGCCCGGATCGCCGGCGCGCAGGTCGGTCAGCAGGACGGGGACCGGATCGGGATGGCCGGCATACGCGGCGTGACGGGGGGCGGTCCGCCGCCGGTGATCCCGGTATTCGGCCATCCAGCCGATCAGCCGGCCCATGTGCTCGACGGGCGCGTCCAGGTCGCCGGGGTTGAAGTCAACGCCGCCGGCACCCTCGACGGTGAGCCGGACCAGCCAGAGTCCGCGGTGCGCGTGGTAGATCGCCATCCCGGAGTTCTCGGGAACGACGGCGGCATCGGCGTTCCAGCCGCGGAGCCGGGCCGCCAGCGTCCCGTGGCCCCCGGCGAATTCCTCGTCCGGAACGCTTTCCACGAGGAGGTCGCCGGGGAGCGCCAGCCCGGACCGCTTCATGACCACCGTGGCCATGAGCGCGGCGGCCAGCCCGCCCTTCATGTCAAAGGCGCCGCGGCCGTACAGCCGCCCGTCCGTGATCGCTCCGCCGAACGGCTCCCGGGTCCAGCCGCCGCCGGCCGGGACGGTGTCGCAGTGGCCGGAGAGAACCAGGGACCGGCCCCCGCCGGATCCCTTGACGCGTCCGACCACGACCGGCCGGTCCGCATGGTCCCGGTCAGGGAAGAAGAGGGCATGTGAGGCAATGCCGGCCTCGCCGGTGGTGAACCGGTCGGTTTCCAGTCCCGCCGTCCGGAGCCAGGACTCGATGGCGTCCTGGACCGGCCCCTCCGCCCCGTGCGGGGGCGTATTTTCCGAGGGAATCCGCACGAGGGTGCGCGTCAGATCGATGAGCTCGTCCCGTGCCGCCTCCACCGCGCCGTCCAGCGCGCGCTCGGCATCGGCGGCGGGAATCACCCCGTCATGATACCCCCGCCCCTTACTCCCCCCCGCTGCGTCCCTCCCGGCCGAGGGCGCGTTCCGTCGCGGCCAGTTCAGCCCGGTTTTCCGCGCGGAGCCTCGCCAGATCCGGGGGCATCCGGTCCGGCAGGGCCTCCAGCAGGCGCGCGGACCCGGCCAGCCGGCGTTCCGCCTGGCGACGCTCCCCGCGCGCCAGCGCCCGGCGCGCCCGGAGGATGCCCGCCCAGGCCAGATTGAGGCGATGACTCGGCGCGGCTTCCGGGAGCCAGGCGAGGCCGAGCTTTAACGAGCGTTCGGCATCGTCGAGGTCCCCGGTGTACAGGCAGGCCTGAGCGTAGACCGCGAGATTCAGGCCGTCGTACTGGCCCAGGACCACGCCGGGTTTCGCGCGGCGCGCAGCGCCCGGGTAGTCGCCCAGCCGGTAGCGGCAATAGGCATCGAGGTTGTCGATCAGCCCGAGGCCAGGCAGGTTCCGGCGCACCGCCTCCGCCGCAGCCAGAGCTTCCGCCATCCGGCCCGCGTCCCGCAGGGCGACGATGCGTGCGGCGACCTGTTCGGCGCCGGGCAGGAACGGCACCCAGGCGGCGGGGGGCGTCGTGGGCCGGGCCTGGAGTTCCACCAGGTAGAATCCGCCGTTCCGGTTGTCGATGGGGCAGAGGGCTTGGAACCGGGCGTACCGCCGCAGGTAGGCGTGGTACAGCGCTGCCTGGCGCGCCTCCCAGGGCGGTCCGCTGAACCAGTGCGCGGTCCGATACTCGGCGGAGATGAAGTTGTAGAGGAGATGCGTGATCCCCGACTGCCGGACACGCCGGCGCACCTCCTGCACCGACGCCGACTCGCGGGTGAATTTCCAGAACAGCGGCTCGGTGACCGGGGACGAGGACAGGACGCGCGGGAGGAACCCCAGCCGTTTCGTCTCGCCGATCGCGTAGATCCGCCCGCCCGGCGGCACGGTGGCGTTCACCTGCCGCCGGACCCCCTCCCAGGTGGTATACCGGCGGGACCACAGATCTTCCGTGGACATCTGGCCGAGGAGATGGCGCCAACCGTCAGGCGCCATGATGGACCCCGCCGCGAGCACGGCGGTCACTCCGGCGAGGGCCGTGAGCGGCGCCCGGGTGGCCATCCACCGCGGACGGCTCCCGTCCGGCACCGGGATTGCGGCCGCAAGGGCGGCGATCATCGGGATCAGCGGGGCGAGGTAGCGTGCCATGCGCTCGGAACCTGACCAGGCGGCATACCCCAGCAAGGCCGCGAGCCGGAGCCGTCCGGTGGACCGGTCGCGGGCCCCGATGAGCGCCCACGGGGCCATCGTGATCAAGGCGGGTGAGCCCGTGGCCGGTTCGCCCAGGACCCGCCACCACCCGGACAACCTGTCGCTTGGAAGAAGTGCCTCTGGAGGGGAAAACGATCTCACACTGGCATGCAGGGACGATTCATAGAACGGCCCCCAGTTGATGGTCGGGAAGACTCCCGACAGGAACGGGTACGCGGGGTTGCCCAGGGTCAGCCAGTTGGCGGCCGGCCAGCCGACGCAGGGGAGCGCGGCCAGCAGGACGGGGGCGGTCCA
>JAHFSL010000168.1:3159-4765 GCA_023265785.1 Candidatus Coatesiibacteriota bacterium
GCGGAGCGTGGCCAGGGCCACCGCCGCGCCCAGCCCGAGGCCGAACAGCACGGCCGGATACTTCGTCCCCACTGCCTGACCGATGAACCAGCCCGCCAGCGGCAGGCACCTAGATTTGCCGCGACCGGATTCGACAAGACAGCATCCGGCGGCGACCAGGGGGACCGAGGCGGCGACATCGTTCATCCCCTGCCATGTCTGGTCCACGACGAGCCCCGCGGTCACCCACCAGGCGCAGGCCCACCAGCCCGGCGCCTCCGCGTCGCGCCCGGAGCCGAGGCGGCGCACGAGCCGGGTCAGGACGAAACATCCGGCCAGAAGCAGGGCGAGGTTGACCTGCTTGGCGGCGGTGATTCCCCCGAGGGCCCATGGCGTCATCGCCAGCATCTCCGCGCCCAGCGCGACGTGCCAGGCGCAGTTCCATGGTTCAGCGGTGATTCGGTGCAGGGCCAGGTACTGCTCGGGTGCGGCGAAGTGGTAGAGGCGGGCGTCTTCGTGCGTGTCCGGGAGGCGCGTGAGGAGGAAGAGGACCCCGACCATGACGGCAGTCACGAGCGCGGGCAGGAGGGCGCCATCCGGGACCAGGCGCCGGGCCGGGGAACGGGTTCGCTCCCACCGGCCTTGGGCCACCCCGCCCACGGCGCCGGCCAGGGCGAGACCGGCCAACAGTCGGGGGAAGAGGAGACCGCCATATCCCAGTCCCTGCACCAGGAGGGCCCACGCGCCGAATCCGGCAACAGGTGCGAGCGAGCCGACCGGGGCCCGGGTGCCCGCCCACCGGGCGAGCGGTCGGCCCGCGCCGAAGGCGGCCAGCAGGAGCGCCGGAGTGAACAAGGCGGCGCCCAGGTGGCCGGCCGCGGCGGTCAGGGCGGCCATGCCCCGAAACGGGCCGGCCCCCGCGGTGGACTCAATGGCCGCTCCCAGCGTGGCCCGCCACACGGGCCAACCGTGGCCGGCGGCAAGCACGGCGGCCAGCCCGGACCACACGAGGACGAGCCATGGCGTGACCCGGTCGCGAGTCATCCTGATATGATAGCCCCGGTTTTTCCGATGGCGTACCCGCTCGCAGCCCCCCGCCCCACCCAGGAGCCCGCATGGACCAACTGATTCAGAACATCGGTTTGATCGGCGGGTTCGGCACGGTGATCGCGGCAGTCGCCGGGCTGATCTTCCTCTACAACTCCATTGCCATCGTTGGCGGGGACCAGATCGCGGTGCTCGAGCGCCGGTGGCTGGGCCGTTCCATGCCCGAGGGGCGCGTGGTGGCGATGCGCAACGAGGTGGGCGTGCAGGCGCGCATTCTGGGGCCGGGCCTGCACCTGCTCACGCCCTTCCTGTACTCCGTCGAGAAAATGCCGATGATCAAGATCGGGGACAGCGAGGTCGGGGTGGTGGATGCCATTGACGGCAAGCCGGTCTCGCCCGGCCGGATCTTCGCCAAGGTCGTGAGCGGGCATAACCTGTACCAGGACGGCGAGGCGTTTCTCACCAACGGTGGCGAGAAGGGCCCGCAGATCCAGATCCTTCCGCCCGGACTCTACCGGCTCAATCCGTATCTCTTCAAGATCACCAAGGTCAATTCCATTGATATCCCCAGCGGCCGGAT
>JAHFSL010000168.1:4775-6077 GCA_023265785.1 Candidatus Coatesiibacteriota bacterium
GCCCTCGTGGTTGCCCGGGACGGCCAGCCGATCCAGCCGGGCCGCCTGCTGGCCCGACGAGCGGAGGGGCACGACAACTACCAGAATGGCCATAAATTTCTTGAGGAGGGAGGGCAGAAGGGGCCGCAGATTGATGTCCTGCTGCCGGGGTCGTACCGAATCAATACCCGCCTGTTCCAGGTCGAGGTCACCGAGGCCACGGTCATCCCGGCCAAGAAGGTCGGGCTGGTCACCGCCAAGGACGGCGAGCCCCTGCCGCCCAATGAATATGTGGCCAAGCTCATCACCGGCCACCGCGAATTCCAGGACGCCGCGGCGTTCCTGGGATCGGGCGGCCAACGGGGCCCGCAACTCGGGTTCCTGCGGCCCGGCACCTACTACATCAACCCGCTCATGTTCGATGTGGCGATGGACCAGGTGGCCGAGGTCGAGCGGGGGTTCGTCGCGGTCATCGTTTCCAATGTCGGTCTGGACCCTTCCGAATCCCCGAAGTTCAAGGCGTCCGCGGGTGCCGACCCCATCAAGGCGGGGATCGAGCGGTATGTCGTGGACTCCGGGTACCGCGGCATCCAGCGCGAGGTGGCGGGCCCCGGGACCTACTACCTCAACAAGCTCGCGTACATCCCGTACATCATCCCGACCACGAACATCACGATTGACTGGGCGGATGACGGCGGGAACGGGAAGGGGACCTCGCGGGGCCCCAGGGTCTTTGATCCGCTGGCCATCGTCTCCAAGGATGGATTCGAGATGACCATCTCGGTCAAGGTCATCATCCGGGTCCAGCCCGAGCAGGCCCCGCACATGGTGGCGCGCATCGGGACGATCGAGAACCTGATCGAACATGTCATCCACCCGCTCATTGATTCCTCGTTCCGCAACCAGGCGTCCTCCAGCGAGGCCATGAAGTTCATGCAGGACCGGCGCGAGGAACAACAGAAGGCGGAACAGCACATCAGCGAGGAGCTCGAGCGCTACCATGTTTCCTGCGTCAGCGTGCTGATCTGCCAGATTGACCTGCCGGAGCGGCTGATGGAGACGCTGACCAACAAGGTCGTGGCGGCCCAGCAGATGTCCATGTTTGACTCCCAGAAGGAGGCCGAGGACCGCCGCCGCGAGATGGAGAACACCAAGGCGCAGGCCAACCTCCAGCCCAACCTGGTGAAGGCGGAGATTGACGTGCAGATCGCCAATCAGAAGAAGCAGGAGCAGGTGATCCTGGCCGAAGGCCGCGGGCAGTCCACCCGGCTGGAGCAGGATGGGATCGCGGCGGGCATCACGGCCGTGGGCCGGGCAGAAGGT
>JAHFSL010000169.1 GCA_023265785.1 Candidatus Coatesiibacteriota bacterium
CCGGCGGCTCGGGCAGGAGCGCGACGGCCTGCGGCGCGTCCGCGGCAAGCTGGGTGTGGAATCCCACCCGTGCACGCGGACACCGGGCGCGCAGGCGTGTCAGCCAGCCGCCAAGTTCCCCCGTGCGGCGGAGGGTGATCGCCAGGTCGCACAGCGCCGGATGCAGGAGCAGGGTCCCGGCGAATCCCGGCGGGATGGCGGCCAGGTCCGCAGCCAGCAGGCCGGACGCCGCGGCCCAGAAGGAGGCGCCCCGGTCCCGGAGTGCCGGGGCCAGGGCCGCCCGGACCGCCGCCGCCGTCCCGACCGCGCCGATCCTGCCGAGAACGGCACCCGCCTGTCCGCCCAGGAGCAGTCGGGAGTGATCAAGGAAATCCGGAACGGTCACCCGGCCTTCCGGACTGCCGGTCAGCCGCCCCGGCTCGCGCCGCACCTGGTCCGTGGTGACCTCAAGGCCACCCCACCGGGAGGCTTCGGTCGAAGCGGCAAACGCCCCCGCTTCCGCCGCCGGCCAGTCGCGTAGGTCGAGCACGACGGTGGAGTTCGGGGCGGGGGCGATGGCCGTGGCGGGAGGTGCCGAGAATGCAGGGTGGCCGGCCAGCGGCGCGCCCTGTGCGGCGGACGCATAGATGGCATGGATGGTCCGTTCAAAGGCCACGGTTTCCGCGAGGCTGAACCCGGTCCGCGCACGCCGTTCCGGTGATCCGGGCGCATCGCGGAGTTCCGCGAGTTCCAAAGCAAAGCCGGCACCCGCAAAGTCCGGGGCGAGATTGAATGGAGCCGGCGTGTCAATCTGGTGGGCGCTCTCGGGCGCGCCCGCCGTGGGCGTGAAGACCGCGGCCGCACCGGTCATTCGGACGACTCCCCGATCGGTGGTGACCGTCAGCGCATGGTCCGGCCGGGCAAACCCCTCGATCGCCCACGAGGCGTGGAGGGTGCCGGTGAATCCTTCGTACGCGAACGTGGCCGCCAGCGAGTCCTCAACCCGCGCCGAATGGATCCGCCTCGAGGCGGCCTTGACCGAGCGGGGTGGGCCGAAGGCCGCATGGATCATCGAGAGCGCATGGACCCCCGGATTCATCAGGACGCCTCCGCCGGCGGCGGCCGGGTCGAACTGCCAGCCCTTCTGGCCGGGCCGGGTCACGAAGGAGAGGAGGGACACGGCGGAAAACCCGGTCACCCGGCCGAACTCCCCCCGCCGGATGCGCGCGGCCCACGCGGCGATATGGGGGGCGCGCGGCACAATGTAGCCGGTGATCACCCGGGGTTCGGCCGGTCCCTGCGCGAGGGCGTCCCAGGCCGCGAGGTCCGCCTCCCCGGGCGAGAGCGGTTTCTCGACCAGCACGGCGAGGCCGCGGTTCAGCACCGTGGTCGCGAGCTTGAGATGAGTCGCGGGAGGGGTCGCCACGATGGCGACCGTCGCGCCCGATCCGGCCAGCCCTGCATCAAGGGAGGAATATCCCGGGGCCCGCAGTCCCAATCCGGTGAGGAGCGCGCGCGCCTTCGGGTTGGGGTCCACCACGCCGGCCAGGACCGCCCCGGGCAGTCGGCCCAGGGTCAGGGCGTGGACCAGCCCAATCCGCCCTCCTCCCACCAGCAGGACCCCCGTAGGACGCATTCCGGGGCCCGTAGGGGCCGTTTCGCCCCCCTCCCCGCCCCCCAGCCCCAACCGGACGATTTCAGCCACCGGACGGGGCTTGAGACCGACCTGGGCCATGTCCGGCCCGGTTTCGACCAGCCGGAGCTTCCGCATCCCCTTGAGATTGGCACTGCCGATCGGCAGTTTGATCCCCAGCGACTCGGCCAACCCGACCACCAGTTCGATGGGCCAGAGGGGGATCGTCAGCGCGAACTTCCTCAGGCCCCGACTCGCCACGGCAATCTCCTGGAGCAGGTCACGCAGGGCGATCCCCGCGGGATCGCCGAGGTTCAGCGTGGAGCCGGCCAGGGTGTCCGCCCGCTCGACGCAGGTCAGCAGGGCCGCGGCCAGATCGTCCACATGGATCGGCTGGAGCATTCCGTGACCGCCTCCCAACAGCGGCAGGACGGGAAGCTTCGCGACCATCCCCGCCATCCGCCCCCACACCCCGCGGCCTCCCGGTCCCACGATCAGGTTGGGCCGCACAATGACTGAAGGGAGCTCCGTGACGGCGCGCACCGCCTCCTCGCCTGCATGCTTGGTCCGTCCATAGATGGAGAGGGCATCGGGTGCCGCGGAGGAGGAGGAAACATGGACAAAGACCTTGACTCCTGCTGCCCGGGCCATCTCCGCCAGCCGCCGAGGTCCATCCACGTTGATGGCGCGGGCCATCCGCTCCTGCTCGACGGCCGTGGCGGCGCAATGAATGACGGCGTCCATCCCGTCGCACAGCCCCGCCGGCAGGCTCATGGGCAGGTCCCCCAGCCGCCGGTCAGCCACGGGGACATATGGCGCCCCATCCCACTCCGCCCGGGCCAGCGTCCGGACCGCACAGCCCTTTTCCATGGCCAGCGTGGCCACCCTCGATCCGAGGAGGCCGGTGACGCCGGTAATCAGCAGGCGGGTTGGCACGCTCCTAGTGTAAGGGAGGCTTCAGTCGGTCAACACTGTCGCGTGGCAGTAGCCCAGCCAGATGCGCCATTCATGAGGTCGAAGATGCCATGGTATCCCACGGTCGTGAGCCCAATCGTAACACCGGGCCTGCCTGGCCCACCCCTCTGGTACACTTGGGCCAACCTGTTCCCGGGAGGTGCCCATGCGCTGGTATCCGAACCGTCCGCAGTGGATCACGATCTGGTTGACCGCCGCCGTCGCCGTCTCGACCCTGGGCCAGGGCAACCGCCGCGCCGCCGCGGCGTTCCTGCTGGCCGGCGCCCTCCGCGCGTGGAGCCAGGCCCGCAGTTCGGCCAAGTCGGTCACGGCGGTCGGCGCTTCCACCGTCCTGACCGTCCTGGTCCTGTTGGCCGCAGGCGTCTTGGTGACCCCGAAGCCGGCGACCTCAACCGCCGTCCCGGCCCAGTCCGGCACACCAGCCAAGAAGTAAGGGCAAGACGGTTCCGTTTGCCGGCGGGTTCCAAAGGCTGGACAGAGGTTCCCATGGGTGAGCCAACACCCCAACCGGGTCCCGCGGATCCTGGACTGGATGCGGCCCTTGATGCCCTCACCGGCGAGGGCGCGGAGGCCCTCCTGGCCGAGCTCCTGCAGGGTGATGCTGCCCCGCTGGATCCCCATGCGGCGAGCGCCAAGGAGATCCGCGCCCGCGTGAAGGAAGTCGCCGCCAAGAACCCCGCCCTCCTCGCCAAGATCATTACCTACTGGATGACGGAGGAACGCCGGAGAAAGTAGGTCGGGCTAGCGGCCTTCGTCGCGGGCGAGGATGAGGGACGCCATCTTCTGCGTTCCGAATGTCAGCGTACGCCACAACTGCGCCGGGGTGCGGGCGCCCTTGATGATGGTCCGGGCGATGCGGAACGCCGACCCGGGGTTGAGATAGACCCGCATGAAGGCCTTGCGGCGCAGTTCCATCAACTGCTTGGAGGAGAGCGAGTAGGTCTTGAGCGGCGACCGGGTGTAGTCGAATCCGTTCAGGTTTTCGTTGTCATACAGTTTGTCCCGCTGGGCGATGTCGTACAGTTCGGTTCCTGGGAACGGGATGGCCGTGTGGAATTCGACGAAGTCGCCGCCCAGGGCCACCGCGAAATCCACCGACTGCTTGATGCTCTCCTCGTTGTCCCACGGGAGGCCCATGATCATGTACAGGAGCGTCTTCATGCCGTGCTCCTTGCAGAGTTTCACGGCCGCGGCGTTCTTCTCCACCGTGGTTCCCTTCTTCATCTTGTTCAACATGTCCTGGACTCCCGATTCGATGCCGAACGCGATGCCGTGGCATCCGGCCTTCTTCATGGCGATCAGCCGCTCGGCGTCAATCGTGTCCACCCGGCTGTTGCACACCCACCGGATTTCGAGTTTCTCCTCGTTGATCGCGGCGCAGAGGTCCATGACCCACTTCTTGTTCCACGTGAAGGTGTCGGCGCGGAAGAAGAAGTCGCGGATCCCGTACTTCTCAACGCACTCCTTCAATTCCCCCACCACATTCTTCGGAGTCCGGACCCGGATCTTGGAGCCGTACACCGTGGGCGCGAGGCAATAGATACAGGCGGCTGGACAGCCGCGGCTGGTCTGGATGGTCGCCTGCATCTCCCCCGTGTCGGGACGCTGATAGACCGTGTTGTCCACGAGGTGCCGCGCCGGGTACGGCAGGATATCCAGCTCGGTGAGGTAGGGACGGGTTTCAGTCGATACGATCTCCCCGGTCTTCCGATCCCGGAACGAGATGCCGGCCACCGTGCGGAGATCATCGGTGGTGGCCATTTCCTTGGCGATGAGTTCGTACTCCCCCTGGACGGCGACATCGAGCGCCGGGGCGGCCTTGAGGGTTTCGACTGCCTTGACCGCCACATGCGCGCCCTTGGCCACCGTGGTGATCGCATCACCCAGCACTTCCTTGGCCTTTTCGCAGGCGATGAGGTCATCGTGGATGGTGAACGAAGTCACGCTGATGAACAGCGCATCGGGCTTGAATGAGGCCAGCTCATTCTTAAAGTCAGTCCACGAACCGCCATGCACTGGATAATCCTTGATCCGGCACTCGACACCCACCTGCTCCATGGTCGCGGCCATGTACATGAGGTCCAGCGGGGGGCGTGCGGCCGTGGCCGCCATCACCTGCAGGGGGGCCTGACACCGGTCCTCACGAATGTAGAGCCCGGTGGGCGGATTGATCAGGAGCGCCCGCTTCCAGCCCATCAGCGGACCTTGAGCCCCAGCCGGACGCGGGCGAATGTGTAGAGGCTCATGAGCAAGACAATGAACCCGTCCCAGATGGTCGTTCCCGGCCGGTAGTACGCGATCCGCACCACAAAGGTATTGTTCACCCGAAAGCCCCCCAGCGCCGTAATCAGCGCGATTTCCTGGGCGCAGGAGTACCGCCATCCCGTGAAGTAATCCAGCAGGTGCGGCACGACCCTGGCCCTCATGAACCGAAACCCGGACTCCACATCATGGTACGGGTGCCCACTCAGCACCCGAGACACCCAGGACAGGGCCCGGTTCCCCAGCCTCTTGTATAGAGGATACTTGGAGAAGTCGCGGCGGGTCAACACGATTTCCCAGTTGCCGCGGGCCATGGTTTTAAGGACGGCCGGAATGTACTCCGACTTGTGCTGGCCGTCGGCGTCAATGTTGATGAGGACATCGTTCTTGTGGAGCATGCCCCGCTTCAGCCACCGTTCCGCCTCCTGGAACCCCCGCTTAAGCGCCCCCGCCATCCCGACATTTCGGGGCAGGCGGATCACGGTCACATGGCGGTTGCGGGCCGCAAGCCCGCCCAGCAGGACCGGTGTGTCGTCGGTCGAGCCGTCATCCACCGCGATGACCCGGTCCACCCGCCGGGTCACATCATCCAACACGGCCCGCACCGTGGGTGCCTCGTTATAGATCGGGATAATGGCAACGGTCCGGGGCTGGCGGGGCATTGACCTAGCGTACCGCGGATACGCCAACAATACCGACGATGGGCTGACATGGCACCTCTTTGACTGGTACTGGCTGACCACAATCCGTGCGCCGTATAATCAAGCAATGGGCAGTCATGTTTCCCGCATCACGAGCCGCCTCGTCCGCCAATTCAACCCGGAACGCGTCATTCTCTTCGGGTCTCGCGGCAGGCGAACACATCGCCGGAACAGCGATGTGGACCTGCTTGTCATCATGCCTGTTGTCGGCCGGCGCCGCGATATCGAACTGCAAATGCGCCTTTGCGTCCACGATATTCATGTCCCCAAAGATATTGTGCTCCTGACGCGGGAGGAGATGAATCGTCAACGCCATGTTCCAGGCACGATCGCCCGTGCCGCCTGGCGCGAGGGACGCTCGGTGTATGTCCGGGGAGGCTGACCGGCGGGAGGCATCACGGAATTGGATTGCCAAGGCGGAACACGACCTCCGCAATGCCTCGCACACGCTGACCCTGGGCCGCCTCTGTCCGACGGATACCGTCTGTTTCCATGCCCAGCAATGCGTGGAGAA
>JAHFSL010000654.1 GCA_023265785.1 Candidatus Coatesiibacteriota bacterium
TCGCCGTCAGCGCAACGGGGCACGGCCACAAGCACGTGGTCGGCGCGATCACGGCGCAGACGGACCGCCTCGTCCATTTTTCGTTCGCGGATTTCTTCTACCCTTCCTACATCCGCCTTGCGGAGCGCCTGGCCGGGCTCGCCCCGGGCCGCGACCCGAAGCAGGTGTATTTCTGCAACTCGGGAGCGGAGGCGACGGAGGCAGCCATCAAGCTCGCCCGTCATGCCACGCGGCGGCCGTACATCCTGGCCTTCTACAATGCGTTCCACGGCCGCACGCTCGGCGCCGTCTCGCTGACCGCCAGCAAGGCGGTCCAGCGGCGGGGCTTCGCGCCCCTTCTGCCGGGCGTCTTCCACGCGCCGTACCCCGATCCCTACCGGAGCGGCCCCGGCGATCCGGCCGGGGAATCCTTGCAGTATATCGAAGACGTCCTGTTCCGCACCGTGCTTCCGCCGGAAGAGACGGCCGCGGTCTTCATCGAGCCAATCCAGGGGGAGGGCGGCTTGATCGTGCCGCCGGATGATTTTCTGAAAGGGCTCCGCCGGCTCTGCGACCGCCATGGGATTCTGCTGGTGGATGATGAAGTGCAGGCCGGCATGGGGCGGACCGGCAAATTCTTTGCAATCGAACATGCGGGCGTCGCGCCGGATATCATTTGCATGGCGAAGGCCCTGGGCGGAGGCTTGCCGCTGGGCGCCCTCATCGCCCGCAAGCGGGTGATGTCGTGGGAGAAGGGGTCGCATACGTCGACCTTCGGGGGGAACCCCGTGGCCTGCGAGGCCGGCCTGGCCACCATTGAGGTGATCGAGAAGGAAGGGCTGATGCGCAACGCCGCCGAACAGGGGGCATATATCCAGGCGCAGTTGCGCCGCCTGCAGCGCCGGCACCGGATGATCGGCGACGTTCGCGGACGCGGTCTGATGATCGGGGTTGAGCTGGTGCGGAACCGGCGGACCAAGGAGCGGGCGGTGACCGAACGCGACGCCGTCGTGCTGAAAGCGTTCCGGCGGGGGCTCCTGCTGCTGCCCTGCGGGAGGAGTTCCTTCAGGATCAGCCCGCCGTTGAGCATCTCCCGCCATGAGGTGGATGAAGGACTGGCGGTTCTGGAAAAGGTGCTGCCATGAAAACACTGGTGAAGAACTTTATCGGAGGCAGGTGGGTCGGCGCGCACTCAGGGCGGACCTTCGACAGCCGCGATCCGGCCACGGGTGATGTGGTCGGACGGTGCGTGGACTCGGGTCCCGAGGATGTCGATGAGGCGGTGAAGGCCGCGACGGAGGCGTTTGAGAAGTGGCGGCTGATGCCCGCGCCTCGGCGCGGCGAGATTTTATTTCGTGTGGCCGAGCGGCTCCTTCGAGACAAGGAGACCATGGGCCGGACGGTGACCCGTGAGATGGGCAAGGTGCTTGCCGAAGGCAGGGGCGATGTTCAGGAGGCCGTCGACATGGCCTATTACATGGCGGCCGAGGGACGCCGCCAGTTCGGCCTCGTCGTTCCCTCCGAACTGCCCAACAAGTCGGCCCACTGTGTGAGGGAGCCGATGGGGGTTACCGGGCTGATCACCCCCTGGAATTTCCCCGTCGCCATTCCCGCGTGGAAGGTCTTCCCCGCACTGATCCTCGGCAATACGGTGGTGCTGAAGCCTTCGCCGGAGACGCCGATCACCGCCGCGCTGTTCGTCAAGGTCTTGGAGGATTGCGGGGTGCCGCCGGGCGTGGTGAACCTGGTGCTGGGAAGCAGCGTTGAGCTGGGGGAAGCGCTCGTGCGCCATCCGAACGTCGCGCTCATCTCGTTCACGGGCTCCACGGCCACCGGGACCAAGGTGGCGGTGGAGGCGGCGTCCCGTCACAAGCGGGTGGCCCTGGAGATGGGCGGCAAGAACGCCATCATGGTCATGGAGGATGCGGATATTGAACTGGCCGTGGATGGAATCACCTGGAGCGCCTTCGGGACGACGGGCCAGCGCTGTACGGCCTGCAGTCGGCTCATCGTGCATCGTGATGTGAAGGAAAGGCTGAGTCGGCTGCTGCTCAACCGGATGGCGAAGCTCTGCGTGGGTAACGGGCTG
>JAHFSL010000655.1 GCA_023265785.1 Candidatus Coatesiibacteriota bacterium
CTCGGTTTCACCATGGCCCGATCATACAAGACGAATCTACAGCGCCTAATGTTCCGGTATGGGGTACTGCGATCAAGTTTTGATGCCGTTTCCACAAATCGAATTGTCCATCCAGGAAGGAGCCAGAGCGGAGGAAGCCAATTTGAGGTTCTGTAGCATCCATGAGCCAAAGGGAGGTGGCATTTCACGATCATTTCTTATGGTCAGAATCACGCAAACCCTTCAATTAGCCTTGCTCAACCCTTGCACGACCCTCATGAAACCCTGCGCTTTTCCGTGCGCCGTCCTGAATTATCTGGGATACCAAGTCAGGCGGGTCAGAGTGTGCACTCGAACGATGACCGGATTCACACGACATCCCACATCAGCCAGGATGGGGACTAAGAGGCCAGACCATCTCCAAAGCCGTTGACTGGAAGCCCTGCGGGTGTTCCGGCAACTGCTCAGAAGCGGGTTCTTGCTTGGGCTTGGCACGGAGACCGGGCCAAAGCGAATGAGGTCCACAGAATCAAGGCGTTGAGCGCACCGCGCATCCACTGAGCTAGATTGATCTTTCCGCGGAGGTGGTGGAATTGGCAGACACGCTAGCCTCAGGAGCTAGCGGGGAGGGGGTCAGGTCCAGTCGAGGGTGGCGGAGACGGCGAAGTGGTCGGAGGCGCACCGGCCGTCACGCAGGCGGGTATCCACCGCCGCGTCCAGGGTGCGGAACGGCCCCTTGAACAGGATCCAGTCAATCCGCTCGTTGCGGAATTCCAGGATGTGGGGCGGGTAGTGCTTGTCGTGGTCGGCGCCCCCGTGCTTTTCCTCGAGGTACAGCAGGAGTTCCTTGGAGGACTCCAGCGGCAGGCGGGCGCGGGGAATGAACGCATTAAAGGTCACCACGCCGGCGTCGGACATCCCCGCCCCGTGCCAGGCGTCCGTCCAGCCGGTGTCCTGGGTGAACCAGCGCCAGGCGGGTGACCAGACCGCGCAGTTGAAGTCGCCGGTCAGAATGACCGGCTGGCCGCCCACCCGCCGGGCCAGTTCCGCCGAGACCACCCTGGCGGCGGGAAGCCACGAATCGGGGTGGGTATCGAAGTGGGTGCAGGCGAACAGCAGGTCCTTGTCTGCGGCCCGGTCATGCAGGCTCGCCGTGAGGGTAATTCGCTGGCCCCACTGGTTGGGCTGGAGGAGGGAGCCGGGCACCTCGGGGGTGTCGCTGATCCAGAAGACATCCCGGCCCTGGAGGGTGAACCGATCACGGCGGTAAAAGATGGCCTCGCCGTGCGAATCGGGCCAGCGGTAGTCCAGCCGGCTCTCGTACAGTCCCGCATAGTCCTTCCCGATCGCCTCCAGCAGTTCCGGCCACTGGCGCGGCGTGGGCTCCTGGACGGCCAGCAAGTCGGGGGCATGGTCCCGGATGGTGTCGAAGGCGAACGCACGGCGGTTGGGCCACGCGTTGATCCCGTCCTTCGCGTCCCCGGTCCGGATGTTGAATGTCAGGACTTTGAGCAGAGTTCCCTCAAGACCGCGGGGAGGATACCGCCGTGGCGGTAGTACTCGACATCGGCGCCGGTGTCGAGCCGGGCGACCGTCTGGAAGGAGCCTTTCGTGCCGTCCTCCCGGGTGAATCCGACCGTGACCTGCTGGCGGGGCGCCAGCGCGGCCACCCCGGTGATTTCGAAGGTCTCCCGGCCCGTCAGGCCGAGAGATTCCCGGGTTTCGCCGGGCAGGAACTCGAGCGGCAGGACGCCCATCTCGACCAGGTTGCTCCGGTGTATCCGTTCATACGAAATGGCAATGGCGGCCCGAATGCCCAGGAGCGCCGTGCCTTTGGCGGCCCAGTCCCGCGAGGATCCCGACCCGTATTCCTTGCCCGCAAAGACCACCAGCGGCACGCCCGCCTTCTGGTAGGCCAAGGAGGCTTCGTAGATACTGGCCGGTGCGCCGGTGAGCAGGTTGATGGTCACGCCGCCCTCGGTGCCGGGCGCCAACTGGTTGCGCAGGCGGATGTTGGCGAAGGTCCCCCGGATCATGACTTCGTGGTTGCCCCGGCGGGAGCCATAAGAATTAAAGTCCTTCTTCTCA
>JAHFSL010000656.1 GCA_023265785.1 Candidatus Coatesiibacteriota bacterium
AGACATCCACGCCCGGCCATCGGAGCAACGGCCAGGACGCCGCCACCAGGGCGGGCCACCACGCCAGCGCCTGATGCACCAGGACCGCGCCCAGCACCACCGTCCACCCAACCGCCCAGCCCATGCCGTTCACCCTCGTGGCTCCGCGAAGCCCTCCAGGCCACTCACAGTCCGAGCGGAACGGGACGCAGAAGCACCCCGTGGCGGACGGCGGATGCGCGGCAACCCGGCAGGTGGGCCGCGCCCGTCCCGATCCGGGCCAGTCGGGCCAGCGCGTCAAGGTGGGATTGCGCCAGCCGGCGGGGGTCGGCGCCGGCGGCGACCGCCGCGCGGCGCAGGAGCCGGGCCTGCAGGGCGGGATGAAGGCGCAGGAGGGAAACGAGACGAATCGTGATCCGGCGGCCCGAGACCTGCACCGCGCGGGGCCAGGCCCGGTCCACGGCATCCTCCAGGAACGACTCATCGGCCGCCAGGGTGGTGGCGGCGCGTGCCAGCACGGCCCGGATGTTGGGGTTGTACTCCCGCGTCAGGAGCGGAAGCAGCCGCGCCCGGATGCGGTTGCGCAGGTGGTCCGGCGACCGGTTGGTCGGATCGGTGCGCCACCGCTGTTGCCGGGCCTTGAGATAGGCCAGGATCTCGGCCCGGGTCCGGCCCAGCAGGGGCCGGACCAGCGTGACCGCAGGCAGGATTCGGCGGGCTGGCTTTGCCAGCGGATCGTGCAGGGACCGGGCCGGGGCCATGCCGGACAGCCCGGTCCCGGCCGCACCGCGGATGAGCCGCATCAGGACGGTCTCCGCCTGGTCATCGGCGTGGTGGCCCACGGCGATCCGGGTCGCGCCCAACCGCCGGGCCGTCCGGACAAGGAATGAATAGCGGGCCAGCCGTCCGGCCTCCTCGGGGGAGATCTTCCGGCGGCGCGCCAGCGTCTCGACCGCGGTTCGCGCGGCCACGAAGGGCAGGCCCATTCGGCCCGCGGCGGCCCGGACGAATCGGGCATCCACGACGGAATTCCGCCGGAGGGCGTGGTCGAGGTGGGCCACCCGCAGGCGCCACCGGAACGGTGCCGCCCACTCGTGCAGGACCCGCAGGAGCGCCATGGAGTCCGGCCCCCCCGATACCCCAACGATGACCCCCGCTCCCATGGGCAGGAGGTCGTGCCCCACCGCGAAGTCACGGACGGCCCGGGCAAACTCGCGCGGCGGCAGGGCGCTCACCGGATCAGTATAGAGAGAAGCACCCTTCCGCCCCCCAAGGGGGCGAAGAGGTCAGAAGACCGGGCGGATCCGGCCGGCCCCGATGCGCTCGAGGCGATCCACCCGCTGTTTGAGCGCCGGGTGGGTGCTGGAAAGTTGACTGATCCATCCCCCCCGGGCAAAGGGGTTGGCGATATACATGTGGGCGACCGCAGTCGATGCGGTCTGCGATCCCACCTCCTCATGCGCGGCTGAGATCTTCTGCAGGGCGCGGACCAGCGCTCCCGGATCACCGGTCAGCGCCGCGGCGCCCTCATCCGCCGCAAACTCGCGCGACCGGGAGATGGCCATCTGGATGAGGAGCGCCGCGAGGGGGGCCAGGATGATCAACGCCAATTGGGTCATGGCATTGCCCCCGCCCCGGTCATCATCGCGATCACGAGAGCCGCCGCAAAAGATCATCCCCCACTTGGCGATGTTCGCGAGCATCATGAGGGCGCCGGCCATCACGGCCGTGACCGTGCTGATCAGCATGTCCCGGTGCTTGATGTGGGAGAGTTCGTGGGCCAGCACCCCTTCCAGTTCGGCGGGCGAAAGCCGATCCAGGATCCCGGTCGAGCAGGCCACCGCGGCATGGGTCAGGTTGCGGCCGGTGGCAAAAGCGTTGGGTGAATCGTCCTCATAGATGAAGACCCGCGGCATCGGAAGGTTCCCCATCTGGGAGAGCTTGAGCACCGACCGGTGCAGGGCCGGGGACTCTCGGGCGGTCACCTCGCGCGCCCCGTGCATGGCCATCACGGCCTTGTCGGAGAACTAGTACGCACCGAGATTCATGACCGCGGCGAACACAAACGCCAGCTCGGCGCCTGACCGG
>JAHFSL010000170.1 GCA_023265785.1 Candidatus Coatesiibacteriota bacterium
AGACCTCGGTAGAGCTTCTTGAGCGCCCGCAGGCGGTCCATGGAGAGGCTGGCAAACCCCGCCGGGGTGATCGTCCCCAGATCCCCCCCCGAAGCCTTCACCCACAGCACCTCGATCGGAGCCCCCGTCAGGGGGTCCTTCTCATTCACCTTGACCGAGGTATTGCCCCCCGCAAAGTTGGTGATCCGGAGGTCGGCGCCGAGCAGGCGGGAGCGGTACACCAGCAGGTCCAACTCGCCCTTGCCCTGCGCTTCGCCGTCCTTCCAGAGATGGGTGACATGCCGGTACGACATCGGTTCAGGTTTGAGCGTACCACGGCCCCCGGTTGCTAAATTGGCGGGGATGAAGGCGCGCCTCCAATACGGCACCACGGGACTTGAGGTCGAGATCCCCGGCAACCGGGTGACCGTGCTCGAACCCCGGTTCGTGCCCGGACTCGCCGACGAGGCCGCGGGATTCCGCGACGCCGTCCGTGCCCCCATCGCCGCCCGGCCCCTCCGCGACCTGGTTGCCCCCGGTCATAGGATTGCCGTTGCCATTCCCGACCTCACCCGGCCGTTCCCGTCCGCCCGCGTCCTGCCCTGGCTCTTCACCGAACTGGCGCAGGTGCCCGCCGACCGGTTCACGATCATCGTGGGCACCGGCACCCACCGGGCCAACACGCCAGCCGAACTGGACCAGATGGTCGGCGCGGACATCGTGAAGAAGTACCGGGTGGTCAACCATGACGCCGCGGACGCCGCGACCATGGTCCCGGCCGGCAAGGCCCATGACGGCTGGACCGTCCGCCTGCGGAAGGAGTGGGTCGAAGCCGACCGGCGGCTGGTGCTCGGATTCATCGAGCCCCACTTCATGGCCGGATTCTCGGGCGGCTACAAGGGCGTGTTCCCCGCCATGGCCGACCTCGCCTCGATCATGCACTACCACCGCGCCGAGGTGATCGGCCACCCCAAGTCCACCTGGGGCGTCGTGGACGGCAATCCCACCCAGGGAACCGTCCGGACCTACGGCTCGCTCATCCCGGCGGACTTCCTGATCAATGTCACCCTCAACCGCAAACGGGAGATCACCCGGTTCTTCTGCGGGAATATGGGCACGGCGTTCCTGGAAGGGTGCGCCTTCGCCCGGGAGACCGCCATGATCTCCGTGGACAAGCCGTTCCCGGTGGTCGTCACTACCAACAGCGGATTTCCACTCGACCAGAACCTCTACCAGGCAGTCAAGGGCATGTCCGCCGCCGCGCAGGTGGTGGCCCCCGGCGGGTTGATCGTGGCCGCGGCCCGGTGCAACGACGGGTTCCCCGCCCACGGGAATTTCAAGAAACTCCTCTTTGACCACCCCACCCCGGAGGGCTTCCTCCAGATCCTCAACACCCCGGGCTTCCTCGTCCACGACCAGTGGGAGGCGCAGTTGCTGGCGCTGATCCGGCTCAAGGCCCGCGTCGCGCTCAAGAGCGAACTGCCCGACGCCGAGGTCCACCGTGCCTGGATGGAGCCGGCCCCCGACATCGCCGCCACACTGTCCGCTGAACTTACCCGCCTCGGCCCCGACACCCCCATCGCCATCCTGCCCGAGGGGCCCCAGACCATCCCGTACCTCGCATAGACCGACCCGATGAGGGCCGGCCTAAAACATCTGGTAGGTTGTCGGAATCAGCCGCCGCGCGACGGGATCAACCATCAGTCCAAGTTCCTCGAGAGCGGTCACGCCGAGGAGCGAGGCATCGCCGGACTCTCCAAACACGACGCGCGTCACGACGGCATCGCCGTTGATTCGCACCCGGGCCTCCCCGACCGCTCGACTCATTTTCCGTCCGTCCGCCAGCATGAATTCACGCTGGCCTTCCGGCATGACGCCAATGGCGACCAGCAAGGCCTTTGGCAGTACGGTTAACGTGGCGCCCGTATCCGCCTGAACCCGGCAATTCTCTCGCTTTCCGGAAGAGCCGGGGTGCTCGACAACGATTTCGACATGGACACTTCCCATGGCATTAGTTTATTCCCCTCGCCCAGCCCGGTCAATTTTGAAGGCTTTGGAGCCCACTCCACCCTGGTCTTGCGCGCCGCAGCCCGGAAAGCGCAGTCAGCGCGGCGAACGCCGCCGGGGGCCCGGCCTGAAGTGGGGCTGGGTCCCGCCCATCGCCGCGAGGCGGCGCGACCGTTCACGCGCAATCACGGCCTCCAATCCACAGTGGACAAGCGCCGTCTTCTCCTTCATCCCCGAAAGGCGCGCCGCCTCCTGGATCAGCCGGTCATCAAGATTGAGTGTCATCCTCATGCATATGAGTATGCATCATCCATGCATCTGGGTCACCGCTGATATGGCGTGTGTGATCCGCGGATGGCCGTCATGTCCGGAGTGCCATCGTGTGAGGATGGCACTCTTGTCCCCAAACTAACGAGGGCGGAAGACGGCGCGGAGGCCGCGGGGGGCGGAGACGGAGCCGTGGATTCGGCCGCCCTCACGGCGGACCTCGACCTTGAGGTCGCCCTGGGGAAGGGGGAACGAACCTGAAGCCCAGTTGAGGGGACCAAGTTGGGGGGACACGATGAAGTCGCGCCCCCCCAGCCGGGCGGGGCGGATGCCGAGGATCGAGGCCAGGTAGTGATACAGCGGATGGGCGCCCCAGGCGTGGCAATCGGATCGGCTCGGCTCGGGATGCTCCAGCGTGGTCTTGAACCCCAGCGCGGGCAGGTCAAACCACTGCTGGAGCCGGGCAAAGAACTTGTCCATCCGGCCGGTCAGCCGGCAGGTCTCGAGCAGGTAGTGGGAGAAGTAGATCGTCGTGCGCTCCAGGTCGGGGTCATCGAACAGGCCCTTGGTGACTTTTGCCCGGTATGCCGGGGGCAATTGGCCGCTCAATAGCGCGAGGCACTGGGAGTGCTCGGAGAATCGCCTGTGCTTGAAGTCGTCAGCAAGGATTCCGCGGCGGGCGCTCCAAAAGGCCTTGGCCGTCCGCCGGCCCACTTCGGCGGCCAGCCGCCGGTTCCGGGCCGCGAGTTCCGGCTCCCCCACCCACGCTTCAAGTTCGGCGGCATGCGACAGGATCAGCGCGAACTGCCAGTTGATCACGCCGCTGACCCCCAGGTCGCCGTCCGGCGGACAGCCGTCGCGCCAGGCGGGGACCCAGTCCATGTAGTTCCAGCCATTGGGCGCTTCGACCAACCCATCCGCATTGAGGCAGGCCTTGAAGGCGTCCAGCACGGCGCGGACGCCGGGCATCTGGGCCTGCACGAATTGCCGGTCGCCCAGCCAAAGCGCGAAGTCATAGACCATCCCGATCCACCACAGGGAGAAGGGCGGGATGACCTGCCGGATGCGGCTGGGGTACCGGGACTGGGTGAAGCCCGAGATCAGCCGGGACTCATTGAACAGGGTGATGGCCTTGCGCGGCAGGCGGTCATCCCGGGTGGTGGCGTAGGTGGCCAGGACCTCCAGCCGGGTGTCGCCGACATACATCAACTGTTCGTAGTAGGGGCAATCCATGTAGGTCTCGTGCGAGCACATCTGGAGCGCCCGCTGCATGATCGGGATCGGTGCCAGGAGCCGGGTGTCGTGGGTGGCAAACCGGCTCTCGGGGGTCAGCGGATACCGGGTCTCACGCAGGGCGAACCGGTTCAGCGTCAGCGGCTGATTGCCGGTCTCCACCGCGATCTCGAGGTACCGGCCGGCCTGCCACCAGAGCGTGTCGAACCGGCGGGCCCGGCCGCCGTCGGGCCGGAAGACATCGCCCACCCCGACAAAGTATTTCCCCTCGATCTCATTCCGGTTCCCCTTGGGCCGATGGCGTAGCCAGTTTTTGGGGTCGGGCGCGCCCTCGTAGAGTCCCTCTTCCCAGTGGACCCGAACCTGGGCGCCGCGGCCGCCGGTGGTGACCAGCACGGGCCGGGCACAGACATAGTCATCGAGATCCACGATGACCCGCCGTTTCGTCCGGGCAGGAATCGTGACGGACCCGCGCCCCGACACGAGGTCCTGCCACACCCCCGCCTCGGCCCCGAGGTGGTGACGCGCCTCCACGGGGCGGCCACGGGTCGCCAGTGTGGGCATCGCCTCGACCAGCCGCACCCGGCCGGACTGGCGGGGCGAGTCCAGCATCGGCGGTAACTGGGCGGGACGCAAGAGGTGCGCGGGCGTCCACTCGTTGGCGCCCGAGGCGTTGCCGGCCTTGCCCAGCACCGTGACCGGGCGCCAGCCGGTGCCGCCGCCGCGCGCGTGGTCCCAGTCGAACGCGGCCCCGTTGATGTCCAGGTTCCAGCCGGTGCCCCAGGCATCGTCCGGCGGGCGGAACCCGTACCCACCCAACCGCTTGGCTTCCCACCGGGCCGTCCCCGTGTTGAACCGGTCGGCGTGCGACCCCTCGGCGGCCAGGAGGAATCCGGGCCGCAGGGCCATCTGGGCGAACGCCGCCTGGTCGCCCTGCGCCCAGACCCGCGCCACAAGCGTGTGGCTTCCGGCAGGGAGCGCGAGGTCCCAGGACTCATAAAACCAGTTGTTCCGGTCGCCGCGCTCACTGCCCCGCGCCACATGCCTGCCGTCCAGAAAGAAGTCATACCGCTCGTCGGCGGTGAGGTGCAGGCGAAGCCGGGCGGGGCGGGCCAGCCGGACCCGCAAGCGGTAGGCCACGACCAGCGGCGGATCTCCGGCCTGCGCGCACCCGATCCACCGGGCGGGCCAGGTGCCGCGGCCCCCCCAGCCGAACCGGCTCCGGTCACCCGAAAATGGCTCGGCCACCGGGAAGACGCGGGTCAGCGTCCCCCCGGACTTCATGGATTGAGGGTACCGGGCTTCAACCCGACAGGCAGGGGCGCCGGCCGGGTGCAGGTGGACGCGAGGTCAATGTGGCGGCCCGTGCGCGAGGCATCGTCCACCGCATGCATGATGTCGAGCACATGGTAGGTCAGCTCGCCGCTGGCCCGGTGCGGCCGGCCCGATTGCAGGGCGTAGGCGATCTCGGCCACGCCCAGCCCGCGGCTGTTCTTCTCGTACCCAAAGGCCAGCGGCGCCTCGTGCCAGTCCCACGAGCCGGCCTTGACCACCTTCACCGGGCCGCCGAAGGAGTTGGGGTCCGGCACGGCCAGGGACCCCTCACTCCCATAGATCTGGATATTGGGCATCGTGTGGGCCCACACATCGAAGGAGGTGATCAGGGTGACCACCGCGCCCGAGGCGAAATCGAGGATGGCATTCAAATGAGTCGGCGTCTCCACCTTGATGACCTGGCCCTTTTTCGGATCGCTCGTGATCGTGCGCTCGGGAAAGGTCACCCGGGTGGAGCCGGTGACCCGCTTCACGGGGCCCAGCAGGGACACGAGCGCGGTGAGGTAGTAGGGCCCCATGTCGAACATCGGTCCGCCACCGGGCTTGTAGAAGAACTCGGGATTCGGGTGCCAGGACTCGTGGCCGTGGCCCATCATGAATGCGACTCCGGCGACGGGGCGACCGATCGCCCCGTCATCGATGAGCTTGCGGCAGGTCTGGAGCCCCGCGCCCAGGAAGGTGTCCGGCGCCCCGCCCACGAGAAGCTTGCGATCGTGCGCCAGGTCTAGCATCGCCCGCGCCTGCTCCCGGGTTGCGGCCAGCGGCTTCTCGTTGTAGACACACTTGCCCGCTTTCAGCGCCGCCAGCCCCACGTCCCCGTGCGCCAGTGGGATGGTGAGGTTGATCACGATCTTGATCTCCGTGTCGGCCAGCAGGGCGTCCACGGTCAACGCCTTCACCCCGAATTCCCTCGCCTTTGCTTCCGCCGCGGCCGGATTCATGTCGGCGCACGCGACAATCTCCACCGCCTCCAGCGTCTTCGCCACGCTGAAATAGGTGCCGCTGATGTTGCCACAGCCGATGATGCCGACCTTCGCCTTCGTCACTGGATCCTGTCCTTGGTGTCGTCCAATATACCCGGGGCGATCGCGCGGATGATCCTGATCCCCGGCGCCGCCTCAATCGGCTCGGCAGGGGCCGGGACTACGGCGGCACCCTTGCCCGCCATGGGAATGCGCATCTCCGCCGTGGTGCCCCGGCCCGGCTTGCGGGACACCGTAAACCGC
>JAHFSL010000657.1 GCA_023265785.1 Candidatus Coatesiibacteriota bacterium
CGCTGGTCCCCCAGCGGGAGTTCCCGCGCCAGTCGGGCATCCGCGCCCTCCAGCCCCACGAAGGAGAGATATTCCTCCGCCCTCACTCCCGCGAGGGCGTCCTCGTCACGGACCCACCGGGGTCGCGCCAGCCCGGCCAGGATCCCCGCCGCCGTCTTGAGGTGGCGTCCGGCCAGCACGTTCTCGCGGACCGTCATGTGCGGGAACAGCCGGACATTCTGGAAGGTCCTCGCCAGCCCGAGCCGGGCCACCTCGTGCGGTGCCCGGCCACCCAACTCCAGCCCCTCCTCGCCGAACCGGATGGAACCCGCCGTTGGGGGGAAGAACCCTGACACGCAGTTGAACAGGGTCGTCTTGCCCGCCCCATTCGGGCCGATCAGCCCCACGATCTCCCCCGCGGCCACGGTGAGGTCTACCCGCTCCAGCGCGGTCACCCCGCCGAACCGCTTGGCCAGGCCGACAATTTCGAGGAGGTGCACGGTCAGGCAGCCCCCGTGCGGCACACCCACGCCAGGAGCGCGAACGCGATCGCCAGCACCGGAAGCGCGCCCCAACGGACGGCGGGCGTTGAGATAGCGCGGGCGCCGACCGTCTCGACCTGCACGCCGGGCACGAACAGATCGAGGGTCCGCCGCGGCCGGCCGAGGGGGTCCACCACCATGCTGGCACCGGTGTTCGCGCACCGCACCACCCACAGCCCGGTCTCCACGGCCCGCGCCCGGACGCCGAGCGCGTGCTGCCAGGTGGCCGGGCTGTGCCCGTACCACGCGTCGTTGGTGACATTCACAATCACCTCCGCGCCCGCACCGGCCAGCGACTGCACCAGCCCTGCGAAGACAATTTCATAGCAGACCACGCCGGCCACGATGGGTCCGCCGGGAATCCGCAGGGGCAGGAGCGCGGGCGCCGGGGTCAGATCCACGAGTCCCGCGGTGAGCTTCCGGGCGAACGGCGCCCACCGCCGGAACCATCCCGGAACGTACTCGCCGAACGGCACGAGGTGGACCTTGCGGTACACCGCCACCGGGCCCAGTCCCGTGACGGCGGTGATCCCGTTGTGCAAGGTGCCGGTCATCTCGTCCTCCTCCAGCGCCCCGACCAATTGCAGGGATCCGCTCCGGCGGGCCAGCCGGACGATCCGGTCCAGTTGGACGGGATCACGATTCAGGACGCTGGCCGTCGCCGTTTCCGGCCACACCATGATGGTCGCGCCCTGCCGGGCGGCCTCCCGCGCCAGCGCCTCGTAGCGCGCGACCATGACCTCCGCGGGCAGGCTCCACTTTTCGCTCTCCGTGAACGCGCCCTGGAGGAGGCCGACCCGGAGCGGCCGGGCCCCCTGCATGCCGCGCTCGGCATCGCGCATCCCCACCCGGCCCAGCGCGAGGCACACGAGCAGGGCCGTCGCACCCACCAGCGCGGCCCGGACCCGATCGGGAGGTCGGCGCCAGAACGACCAGATTGCCGCATTCATCATCGCCACCATCAGCGACACACCCAGGATGCCAATGACCCGCGCCGCCATGTAGACCTCGGGACGCCCCTCGAGTTGGGAGGAGCCAAGCGGCACCCATGCGAATCCCGTGAAGAGCCAGCCGCGTCCCCATTCGAGAATCGTCCAGGCGGCGGGAGTCATGACGAGCGCGCGACCGGCGCCCGTGCGGGCGACGAGCCAGCCGAACCCCCCCCAGAAACCGCCGAGGATGGCGGCAAATGCCAGCCACGCCGGGATTCGGAAGACTTCCAGTTCCTGGATCGCCAGCACCCAGGTCAGGACACTCGCCCAGCCCGCCCAGCCGCCAATCCAGCCGGCCAGGGCGCCCTCCCCCGGCGTCGCCCCCTCCAGCGCTCCCAGCGCGGGGACCAGCGCGACCCAGCCCAGCCATCCGGTCCACGGCGTTTCGCCGTTGACCAGCCACCCCGGGAACGACAGCGACCACAGCAATCCCGAGAGGAGCATCAACGCAATGCGTCGCCTCATGGCAGGACACCCGCCTCCGCGAGGCCGGCCCGGAGCGCCCGTTCATCACCCAAGAGATCCATTTCGTACCGATTCAGCCCCGGC
>JAHFSL010000658.1 GCA_023265785.1 Candidatus Coatesiibacteriota bacterium
GGACAGCCGGTTCTTTTTCGAGAGCGACCAGCATGCGGAAGCCATGGTGCGACTGATGCATGCGATTGACACCATGAAGGGACTCACCGTCATGCTCGGCGATTCCGGGACCGGGAAGACCCTGCTGGCCTGGAAGGTTGATGAGAAACTTCGGAACAGTCCCGATAAGTACATCTCGGCGCTGATGGTCATCGTCCATGGCGAGGTGACCCCGGACTGGTTCCTACGCAAGATTGCGACTCAATTCGACATTGAGAAGCCGGGCGATGACAAGAAGACGCTGATCGGCCAGCTCTACGAACGCCTCCTGACGTTTCACCAGCAGGGCAAGAAGGCCGTGGTGCTGGTGGATGAGGCCAACATGCTTCAAAACAAGGCCATGTTCGAGGAGTTCAGGGGCCTGCTGAATTTTGAGGAGCCGGGCAAGAAGCTCCTGTCCATCGTGCTGATCGGCCTGCCCGAACTCGAGAAGAACATGACCGTGGACCCGCCCTTGGTCCAACGGATCGCCCTGCGCTTCAGCCTCAAGTACCTCACCCTGCCCTCGACCGGCGCCTACATTCGGCACCGGCTCCGCATCGCGGGGGGGGCGGACAACATCTTCACCGAGGATGCCCTGGTGGAAGTTTTCCAGTTCAGCAAGGGCATCCCGCGGCTCATCAACACGATTTGTGATAACGCCCTGCTGGAAGGCTACCTGACCCGGAAAAGCCAGTTGGACGGCGAGACGATCCGAACCGTGGCCACCGATCTCGGCCTCAAGAAGAGCGATTAACGCTTCATCAGGCCCGCGGGCCGAGGCGGCCGCCGGCGACTGGCTGGCCGCAAACGGGTATGTGATTGCCGACCGGAACTTCCGCTGCAAGGCGGGGGAACTGGACCTGGTGGCCCGCCTGGGTGACGTCCTGGTGTTCATCGAGGTCAAGAGCCGCCAGCGGGACAATTTCGGGGCGCCGGCCGAGTTCGTGGACCGGCGCAAGCAGGCCAAACTGCTCCGGGCCGCGTCCTTCTACCTCAAGCCCTTCGGTGCCAACCCGCCCGCCTGCCGGTTTGACGTGATGGAGGTCCGCTGGGACCCCGCGGGCAAGCCGCTGGTGACGCACCTGCCTGACGCCTTCCGTCCCGGCTGGTCATGACCCGCCGTTCCCGCGGCACCCTGGGCCTGGGCGATTTTGCCGTCCTGGACACCGCCCGGGCCGCCCGCAAGGCCGTGCCCGAGGTCGTCTACTGCGGCCACAAGACGCCGGGCGACGCCGCGGCCATCATTGCCGCCCTTTACAGGCGGCACGGACGGGTCATGGCGACCCGGGCTTCCGCGGAGGTGGCGGACCGGGTCGCGCGCGCCGGCATTCCACACGACTGGGATGCACGGTCCCGCGTCCTGCGGGCCGTCCGACGACCGGCCCGGGCACGAGGCCTCGTGGGCGTCCTGTGCGCGGGCACCAGCGACCTGCCCGTGGCCGAGGAGGCGGCGCGGTGCGCCGAGTTCGTCGGGGCGCGCGTCGCGCGACGGTTCGATGTGGGAGTCGCCGGGCTTCACCGGCTTCTTGCGGCGGGCCGGCTCCTGCGCGCGGCCGACGCCCTGGTGGTGGTGGCCGGCATGGAGGGCGCCCTGCCCTCCGTGGTCGGCGGCCTTACGGCGACCCCGGTCATCGCCGTTCCGACGAGCGTGGGGTACGGCGCGAGTTACCGCGGGTTGGCGGCCCTGCTGGCCATGATGAATAGCTGTGCTCCCGGTGTGGCCGTGGTGAATATTGACAACGGCTTCGGCGCTGGGTACCTTGCGGCGATGATTGCAACGCGCCGAAGGAAATCGTGACCGGACTTTATTTCGACTGCTTCTCCGGGGCGAGCGGCGACATGATCCTGGGGGCGCTGTTCGACCTCGGCGTGCCACCTTCCACGGTCCGGAAGGCGCTTGCCGCCCTGGACCTCCCGCGCTGGGGGTGGAAGGTCTCGCGCGTCCGCCGGGGAGCGTTCATCGGGACCCGCGTGGCGGTGGCCGCCGAACCGTCGCGGGGCAGTCACGGACGGCACGGCCTGATTGCTCGGGTCCT
>JAHFSL010000659.1 GCA_023265785.1 Candidatus Coatesiibacteriota bacterium
CGGTGACGGCGTGGCTGACGAACTCGAAGCCAAAGGTCGGGCGGAGCCGGATCCGGTAGATGATGTCGGGCGCATTTTCCGCGAGCCGGCGCATCCTGGCCTGGCTCTCCGCCAGGGCCTCGGTGGCCCGGCGCCGTTCCACGTCGTACAGGAGGCCGCGGGCCAGCATCCCCGGGTTGGCATGGGTGAGGGGCAGGAATTCCTGGGCGCCGCGGTCGAGCGCCCGCAGGGCGCTGGATTCGTCCTCCGTGGCGGCCAGCACGACGAGGGGGTGCGGGGCGGCGGCCAGCGCCAGCCGGGACACCAGTTCCTCTGCTGGACGGTCCAGCCCGGTGATGGCCAGCAGGACGACGTCCGGGGCGTCCCGTCCCTCCCCCAGGACCATGCCCGCGGCGCCCGCGTCGGGGGAACTGGCAACCCGGAACAGGTGTCCCGAGGATTCCATGAGCAGGTTCCGGGCGCATTCGGCGACTTCCGGGTTCGATTCCACCAGCAGGACATTCATCGTGGGGCGTCTCCAGCATGACGCATGGGGGCGGGGGAATACAATGGTGACCGTGCGCCGCACCCCGTCCCGCCCCCCCCGCACCCTCCTGCGGACCTCCATCTTCAGGATCGGCGCCGAGGAGTTCCTCCTGCCCGGTCCGCGCCGGCGATCGCACACCTTCTACCTCCTCCACGCGCCCGACTGGATCAACGTCCTGCCGGTGGACGACGCCGGCCGGGTCTGGGCCATCCGGCAGTTCCGGCACGGCACCTTAAGGCGCGAGCTGGAGATCCCCGGCGGCGGCATGGATGGGACCCGCGAGACTCCGCTGGCCGCGGCCAAGCGCGAACTCCGCGAGGAGACCGGGGGGGAGGCCCGCCGGTGGATTCCGCTTGGCCGGGTCCACCCCAACCCGGCCTTTCACCGGAACTGGCTCCACATGTTCCTGGCGGTCGGCGTGCGGCGCGTGGCGGACCAGTCGCTGGACCCGGCGGAGTTCATTGACGTGGACCGGATTCCGTTGCGCCGCATCCCCGGGCTGATCGCGCGGGGCAGGATCGCGCACGCGCTCGTCATCAATGCGTTTCACGCCGCGTTCACCCGGCCCGCCGCCCGCCGCGCGCTCCGCCGTTTCGTTTGATACGATGGATTGTTCCGGGGCGATAGTTCAGTTGGGAGAACGCCTGCATGGCATGCAGGAGGTCGGGGGTTCAACTCCCCCTCGCTCCACCACCTTCATCGCATGATCGTCCGTCCCTGCCCGCCCGCCGAGTTCCTGCACCGCGCGGGCGCCTGGCTGGGAACCCGGGAGTCGGAGCACAACCTGGTGCTCGGGATCGCCGGGAGCCTCGCGGCGACCGGGGGGCCGCCGCCCCAGGTCGGCAACCCGCCGGGCGGCGCGCCGTTCCTGGCGACCGTCGAGGACGGGACGGGGGAGGTCGTCGCGGCGGCGGTGCGCGTGCCGCCGCACCATCTCGTCGTCACCCGGGCCCCGGCCGCCGCCCTCGCGGTCCTGGCGGAACACCTCGCGCCGGTCGCGCTGGACCTGACGGGCGTCAACGGCCCCGCGGGCGCCGCGGAGGGCTTCGCCGCCGCGTGGGCTGTGCGGACCGGCATCGCCGCCCGAGTGGTCATGCGGCTGGGGGTGTACGAGTCCACCCGGGCGATCCAGCCCGGCGTGGCCGGCCGGTTCCGGCTGGCGGAGGCCGCCCACCTGGAGTTGTGCGTCGGGTGGCGGCAGGCCTTCCTGGCCGAGGCCGACCCGTCCCAGCAGGATCGCGGCCGGGACGCGGCCGAGGCGGTCGTCCGGCGGCTGATGGCGGGAAACCAGATCTTCCTCTGGATGGATGGCGGTGAGCCGAAGTCCATGGCGGTCTGGCAGCGGCCCACCCCGCACGGCGTGTGCATCTCGGCCGTCTACACCCCGCCCGCGCACCGCCGCCGGGGTTACGCGAGCGCCTGCGTGGCCACCCTCACCCAATGCCTGCTCGACCAGGGCCGCCGGGCGGTCTGCCTGTTCACCGACCTGGCCAATCCGACCTCGAACTCGATCTACCGCAAGGTGGGCTTT
>JAHFSL010000171.1 GCA_023265785.1 Candidatus Coatesiibacteriota bacterium
GTTGTTTTCGCTTGAGCGCTTCGCACTCTTCCAAGGTACGGCATGGAATCTGATCGGCCTTTCCCTGCTGGCATTCGATGGCCGCTTTCGCTGGAAGAGTTCGGGGGTCGCCTTGAGGATACTTTTTCCCTTCACGTTGGCGATAATTGGATTGTTTCACACCACCTGGTTCAGAAGCGTCACATATGGTTCATCCCTGAGCTGGGCGGAGTATGTCACCGGTCGTACTGGGCATGATCGCTTTGAGGAGCGCGCTCTTGGAACTTACGGCTCGATTATTGGAGAATGGCGGAAACGGGTGGCAGAATCTGGGGCGCGGCGATGTGCCTTGGGGGTCGGCGACAATTGCATGTTGAATGCTCCTGTTCGCGTGCTCTTCGAATGCAATGGCCCTCCGCTGGTCTGGTTATCGGTCTCAGAGAGTCCATCGACAGAGCGGATTGCGGTTCGCATGCGACAGGTAAATGCCGGGTGGGTGTTGCTCAATTCGGAGCGGTCCATCTGGACACAAAGCATCTGCGAGCCCTATGCCTGGACTCCATCCATGCTTTCTCATTGGTCAGACTTTTGCCGCACGAGACTCAGGCTCATCACCTCCTCACGAAGATACATGCAATTCTACGGGTCTCACTGGGTTTTTCAAATTCTTCAACAGCCGGGCCCGGCCACGGACCCGATTTTTCTCCCCGGGATAGACCGTGCATTGTGCAAGGCGAAGATCGCACGGGTGACGGGTCGATTCGCCGACGCTGTGAATGAGCTCCGACACCTCGAAGCTCTGACCGGCCGCGTGGCCGTCCTCGATGGCCAGCTTGGAGTAAGTCTGGCAGGAGCAGGCAAGATTCAGGAAGGGTATGCAATGTTGAAATCTTCGGTGGATTCCGGTGCGGTGTCAGATTTGAGCTTGTGGAATGCCATGATTCTTGCCAGGCGATTGCGGCGCAGTGCTGACTTTGTAGCCCTAGTCCATCAGTGCTGGGGATGGTACCCCGACAAGCATTCCCAGATCAGAGATCTAATCGTCGGCACGCTCATCCAACAATCCGAATTCACTGAATAATCTTAGAATAGGGTGGACAAGTAATACAGGACTAGCGATGTCTCGCCCTTCCGGCAGACCGTTGACGCATGCAGTTTTGTGGCGAGAGGATCAGCTGTCAGGGCGGTGTGGACGCGCCGGCCTGCGCTACCGCGCCTCCCGATACGAAAGCGGAATGTGAACTGGAGGTCGCCCACCTGCTCGCCCTCCAGGAAAAGTATCCGGAGGCCGAACGGGCCTACGGCGCCTGGCTGGCCGCGTACGGGTCCGATGAGCGGGCCGAGGGCGCGCGCTACTGGCGCGCCCTGTGCCTGAAGGAAGTGGGGCGCGAGGCCGAGGCCGAGACTGTTGCGGCGGCGCTGGCACGCGAGGCCCGGCAGGAGGCCTGGCGCGGTCCTGCGGCCCTGCTGGCCGCCTCACTCATGGCGGCCCGCAACGACCGCGCGGCCGCGGCGAAGGCCTATGCCGCCCTGGCCGTGGCGCCGTGGGGTGCCCCGGTCCGGCCGCAGGCCCTGCTGGGCGCTGCGAAGACCGCGGCGACCGTCGAGGTGAGCCGGAAGTTCTGTCGGGACCTGATCAGGACCTTCCCCGATGCCGCGGAGGCCGAGGCCGCCCGTGAACTCCTGCACGAGCCCAAGCACGGCGGGTCCCGGTTCGGGGTGCAGGTCGGCGCCTACCAGAAGGAGGCCAATGCGAAGGCGGAAAAGGCGAAATGGACGAAGGTGGGGCGGAAGGCCGACATCGTCCGGCGTGATCACGCCTCGCTGGGGCGCCTCTACTTCGTGATCCTGGGGCCGTTCCCGTCGTTTGATGCGGCCGTGAGCGCTCGCGATGCGGTCCGGGCCTCCGGCGCCACCGCCCAGATCACCAGTTACTGAGTCGTTCCTCCCCGGTTGTCTGGTGCGTGAGGTGGGGAGTAGAATCCCGGGTATGCGGCGGACCGGCACTTCCGTGATCGCCCTCTCGCTGGCCGTCGCACTGGCTTCATCCGCCTATTCCGCCCCGCCATCGGGCGGGTCGGGTTCCAGTCAGAATATCGTTGACGTTCTCGCGGGGAACGTCCAGCAGATCAAACGGCTCCAGTTTCGGCTGGACCGGACGATCGTGACGACGCTCCTCCCCTCGCTGGTGGCAACCTCGACCCCTGAAGTGCGAGATGTGGATTTCGACTTCACGGGCAACATCGCGACGATTGATTTCGTTCTGCCCGATCTGCCGCCGAATCAGGTGGAAGGGGGCCCGCCGGGTCATGTGCGTGGCATTCGAACGGAGTCACCGTTCGTTGCGGTCGGCGTGTCCACCCTAATCTTGAATCCCCGGGATGCGCTGGCGGGATACATCCTCACGCCCGCCGCATCCTCGCCGGCCGGCTTCACGGTGGTCATTGCGCGCCCGGGAAACCTGCCTTCACCTCCGAATTTTCCGCGCCTGGATCTCCAGGTGGATGCGGCGCTGGGGCGGCTGGTCAGTGCCACGACCTATGCCGACACGGGTGAGGTTCAGACCGTGCAGGGGTTCGGCTCGTACGCCACCTTCCTGCACGGCCAGGTCGCCCTGCCGCTGGCGATCCGGACCCGGATGCGGGCGAGGAAGAACATGGTGGACCTCACCGACAGCCTGCTGACCGTGAGGATCGATGGTGGGCCGTAAGAGCTGGGCCGGATGGGTGGTGGCCTGGGCGGCATTTCATCTGCCAGGCCCAGCGCATGCCACCGATTGGCCCGTGTACCGCTTCGAGGAGGGCCGGACCGCGCAGAGCCCCGTGGAAACCGCGGTGCCCCCGCTGGGGCTGGTGTGGTCGAACACCCTGGCCGGACAGGGGGGCTCGCTCACCTCGTCGCCGTGCGTCGTTGGAACTTCTTTGTTCGTGGGCACCTCCTCGCTGGGCCGGCTGACGGCGTTTGAGGCCCGGACCGGGCAGTTCCTGGGCTCCTTCACGCCCACCTTGAGCCCCACAACGCCCCCGCTCCCGGGCATTCCCCCGGGGGGGTTCCCCGGCCCGAGACTGGATGACAAGGTACATGTGTCACCGACCGTGCCGCCGGGTCTCCAGAGGGTTTATTACGGCGTCGGCCGCGACGTGTTCGGGGTGCCGCTGGATCTCAATCCCGCGCTGGCCTGGCAGACCCCGCTGGACGAGGGGGTGCGGTGGCTGGGCGGCAGGGTGTATCTGGAGAGCCTGTGGAGTTCGCCGGTGGTGGACCAAACGGTCTCGCCGCCGGAATTGTGGATTGGCGCGCACAAGCTGTACAAGTTGAACGCGAACACGGGGGCGATTCTCGGGAAGATTCCGCTCCAGGTCGGCCCCGGGCTGGCCGAGGATATCTATCATTCCAGCCCGACGCTGGTAGGGACAGCCGCCGTCGTGGGTACCGCCGCGGAAGACGTCTTCGTCCCCCCTGCTGGGTTCCTCCATATCTGGTCGGTGGATCGTGCCACGATGGCGGTCAACTGGTTCTTCACCACGCTGGGAGGAGTCCGCGCCACCATCGCGTATGACAGCGTGCGTGCCCGCCTGCTGGGGGGATCCGTGCAGGGCGCGGGGGCGGGCATGCTGTACTGTCTGGACACGGCGGGTGGATTGGTGGCCAGCGTGCTCAACGGGGACTCGCATGCCGGCCCGATCGTCGATCAGGGGAACGGCGTTGTCTTCAACGAGTCGTATGAATTCGGCATCGGGTATGAAGTGAAGGCGCACACCATTCCTGTGGCGGGTCCCTTTGGACTGCCCAACTGGGTGACCGTGGTGCCGGGCTGGAGCGGGTCCATCGAGTCGGCACCGACCCTGGTGGGGAATGCCATGAGCGGCGTCATCTACGCGGCGGCGGACTATGGCCCGGTGGTCGGACTTGACGCCCCGACGGGGGCCATCGTCTTTTCCTACCTCCCGGCGAGTCCCATCGAGCAGATGAACGCCCAGCCCACGCCCGCCAATGACTTTCTGTACATCAATTCTGACGAGGGCCGGCTCTACGCGCTGTCGCGGTGCCTCAGCGGGCTCAACATCATTCCGCGGGCCGCGCCCAACTGCGACCTGCTGTTATCGTGGACGCCGTCCAACTGTTCTCCGGCCATTTCCGGCTACCGGGTGTATCGGACCACGACGCCCGCCGATCCGGCACCGCCGGCGATCTCGCCGCTCCTGCCCTTCGGAACGACCTTCTATATTGATGATCCGGGCAATCCGGGGCTGTATTTCTATGAGGTCTGTGCGGTGGACGCGCTGGGGGCGACGATCTCCTGTTCCAGCGTGATCGCGATTCAGTTTACGGGCAGCGTCTTCGTGCTCGACACGCCGATCGTGAATCCCGACGGAAGCATTACCTGCCATCTCATCCCGCCCGCGTGCCCGTGCACGACCTACGTGGTGTTCCGGTCCACGAGCCCGGGGATTCTCGGGATTCGGATCGGGACCACGGGGAGCCCGACCTTCTTTGTGGACCCCAATCCCGTACAGGGCGTTTCCAATTGTTATGTCGCGGTGTGCGAGGACCTCTCGGGGGCGCTCTTCCGGCCCCAGCCGGCCAACCAGTTGTGCGTCTTTCCGACGCCGTGTTCCGCAACGGTGGATCTGACCGCCACGGCATTCTGCGGGCCGGTCGCCAAATTGGAGTGGATGGAATCAGGGAGTTGTACGCTCCTGGGATTCCAGGTCTTCCGCTCGACCTTTTCAGGCGCGCCGCTGGTCTCACCCATCGCCAGCCAGTCGCCGTGGACCAGGACCTGCGGGGGGAGTCCGTCCAATCCCGTCTTTTGCTACACCGATCTGACCGTGGCGGCGGGGGCCACCTACTATTACCGCGTCTGCGCCATCACGACCGGATTTCCCGCCGCGCCGTGCAGTCCCGAGGTCACGGTGGCCGTGCCCGGCTTCCTGGCGGGTGCGGTGATACAGAGTGTGACGATCGTGTCCGAGCCGGCCGCGAACTCCGCGACCCTGTTCATCTCGTGGACGACCGTGGGAGGGCTCTGCGGCCCGCCGTGCACGGTCTATCAGGTGTTCAGGACGACCACGTCCGCGGCGCCGGTGTCGACCTGGACGCCTGTCGGGTTCGTGAATCTCCTTCATCCCAGTTTCTTTGATCCGGCTCCCATCCCGGGAGAACAAAATTGTTATGTCGTCACCTGTGTCAACACGGGCCAGGTGACCTCCACGGCCACGCTGTTCTGCGCCCCGATTCCCTTTGGGGGTTGCCCGCAGGGGCTGACGGTGCTGGCGGCCGCGCGGGGGTATTGTCCGCCCCGGGTGCTCCTGGAGTGGGAGGAGGCGGGGACGAATTGCACCGGGGTGGCGGGGTATGCGGTGTGGCGGGCGACGGCGAGCGGGGGCCCGGGCACGCTGGTGGCCAGCCAGTCGCCGTGGCCATTCTGCGTGGGGCCGCCGGTGGAGTTACCGCCGCTGTCAGGAACCTTCTTCTGCTACAGCGATCTTGGGTTGGCGGCGGGCCAGACCTACTACTACACCGTGTGCGCACTGACCAATGCGCCGGTGTCAGGGACGTGCAGCAACGAGGCGGTGGCGGTGACGCCGGCGTTCGTCTCGGGGACGGTGCTGGTGAGTGCCACATTAGTGGCGGAGCCGGCGGCGAATTCGGCGACGGTGTTCCTGAACTGGCAATTCCGGACGGACCTGTGCGGACCGCCGTGCACGACCTACACCGTGTTCCGGACCACGGAGAGCGGATCGGGGGCGGTGTTCACGGTGGTGGGCAGTTTCCCGCCAGGGACAACCCTGTTTGTGGATCCCTCGCCCTTCCCGGGCGAGGTGAACTGCTACGCCTTCGACTGCGTGAACCCCACGGACACCACAACCCTCTATTGCGTGTCGGTGCCGAGCGGGGGTGGGCCGTGCCCGCAGGGGCTGACGGTGCTGGCTTCAGCGCGGGGGTTCTGCCCGCCGCGGGCGTTGCTGGAGTGGGAGGAAGCAGGAACGAATTGTACCGGGGTGGCGGGGTATGCGGTGTGGCGGGCGACGGCGAG
>JAHFSL010000172.1 GCA_023265785.1 Candidatus Coatesiibacteriota bacterium
CCGGGCGGGGGACCAGCAGGACCGTGAGCCCGTTGGCCAACCGGTGCTGGCTGACGCCCTCCGCGAACCGGGCGAGTTCGGGGGAGAGCGCCACGGCTGACATATTATGCGGCCGCCGGGGACGCTGTCGCGTCCGAGGAGAAAAGCGCCGCCTCCAGTGGGACTGAGGCATCCGGCACCTTGATCTGGGCCCCGAGAACTTTGGTAAACGCTTCCAGGAACCGGGCGACATTGGCGGGACTGCTGGAGAAACCCATGAGCCCCACGCGCCAGATCTTGCCCTTCAACTCACCCAGCCCGCCGCCCACTTCGATGCCGTGGTCGTCGAGCAGGGCCTTGCGCGCTTTCACCTCATCCACGCCGGCGGGGACGGTGACGGCGTTCAACTGCGGCAGGCGGTGGCCCTCCGCAGCCCAGGGGGTACAGCCCAGGGTCTTGAGTCCCGCCCACAGCCGGGCGGCATTGGCGGCGTGGCGGGCGAACCGGGCATCCAGCCCCTCCTCGAGCACCAGCGCGAGGGCCTCATGCAGACCATAGATGGCCGAGATCGGGGCGGTGTGGTGATACACCCGGTCGGCGCCCCAGTACTTCTCCAGTTGGGTCATATCGAGGTACCAGGACTGGATGGAGTTCGGGTTGGACGGGGGGATGGACTGGCCGGGAAAGAGCGGGCCGACGGCGGCGCGGGCCTTCAGCGCTTCGATGGCGCGCGGCGAGAGGGTGAACGGCGAGAGGCCCGGGGGCGCCGAGAGGCACTTCTGCGTGCCGCTGTAGGCGATGTCCACGCCCCACCGGTCCACCTCGACGGGCACGCCAGCCAGCGAGGTCACGCAGTCCATCAGCAGGAGCGCCCCCGCATCATGGGCGAGCGCGCCCAGCCCCTCCATCGACTGCCAGGCCCCCGTGGAGGTTTCGGCGTGCACGACGGCCAGGAGTTTCACGCCGCCCTGGGCGAGTGCGGGTTTGAAATCGTCCGGAGAAAAGACCTGGCCCCATGGCTTCACCACCCGCTCGACCTGCGCTCCGTATTTGTACGCCACCTCGCACATCCGGCCGCCGAAGGCGCCGTCCACGCCGACCACGACCCGGTCGCCGGGCTTCACGAAGTTGACGAAGGCGGCCTCCATCCCGGCACTGCCCGTCCCGGAGATCGGCAGGGTGAACGGGTTGGCGGTCCGGAAAACCTGCCGCAACATCTCCCTGGTCCGGTCCATCAGTTTCAGGAACTCGGGATCCAGGTGGCCGATCAGGGGCAGGGCCTGGGCGGCCAGCACCCGCGGGTCCGCCATGCTCGGGCCCGGGCCCAGCAGGAGGCGTGCTGGCGGAGTAAACGAGGGCGTCGGCACGGGCATATTATAGGGGCCTTCCCGGGTACAATACGGCCGGTGTCGGGAATTCGCGTCCACCGGGTCGTGCCCATCCTGGCCGCTTTTCTTGCCGCCGCGCCCGCCGCGGCGCTGGAGGGTGCGCCCCCGTTCGCATGGCTGCCGTCCGGAGCATCCCTGCCGGAATTGCAGGGCGAGGTTTCCCTGGCGGCCGATGTCGGCTCCGGCGCGGGGTTTGCGGGCGCCTCCGGCCCGCGGTCGCTCCGGGCCGACCGGTACCTCGTGGCGCCCGTCCAGGCGCGCTACGGCCTCTGGGGCGGCATTGAGGGGTACGTCATCGGTCCGTTCGTCTGGGGCTCGGCGGAGGAGGAGTATGTGGATGCCCGCACGGGCGGCGCGCCGTTCACGAACCGGGCGCGGCTCTCCGGTTTCGACGGCGGCGACCCGGAAGTGGGCCTGCGCTGGGCGGTGGTGAGCGCCGAGCGCGGCGAGGAAAGTGCCTTCGAGGTGATCGTGGCGGCGGGCATGGTCCTGCCGTGGGGCACCGGGGTCTGGCAGATGAGCCAGTACAACTATGTGACGGGGCCCGCCGCGCCCGACTTTGCCTCCGGGTCGGGCGCGTGGCAGGTGGCGGGGGCGCTGGAGGTGCGGGCCGGAACGGGACGCTGGCGGCTCGACACCCTGGTCGGCTACCTGCGTGCCCTCGCGCAGGAGGCGACCGCGATGGAACCGCCGGGTTCGACGATCGAGGTCACGGTGCCGTCACCGGCCATGGTCCGGCTCGAGCCCGCCCTGCGGCTGGGTGACTCGCTCTGGCTGACCGGCCGGGTCGAGGGATTCGCCGCGCCGCGGGGGACCATCAAGGTGGGCGGGCATCTGGCCCGCTCGCCGGGGAGCACCGAGGCCGTCATGGATTCCTACCGGAACCTGGTGGACCCCTCCTCGGGACTGTGGGCCGGGGCCGGCATCCGGTGGGACGCGTCCGAATCAGTCGGGCTGGCCGCCGGGGTGGCCGCGCCCGTGGTGACCAACGGGCTCTACCGGATGTGGCGGGCGGGACTGACCGTTTCCTGGGCCTACAAGCCGTGAGCCAGGCCACCGACGATTTGCTGGCGGCGTTCCGCGACCGGTTCGCCCGCCGCGATTATCTCAAGGCCATCCAGTCCTGCCGCGATTCCCTGGCGATCAACCCGCGGGACTCCGTGCCGTGGCGCAACCTGGCCGCCGTCTATATCGCGCTGGGCCAGGACGCCGACGCGGCGACCTCGGTGCAGTACGCGTTGGAACTCGATCCCAAGGACTCCCACGCGTGGTATGCCCGGGGCGTGCTGTCCTCGCGCGCGGGCAAGCACGAGGAGGCCCTCCACCAGTTCGAGAAAACCGTGGAATTGAATCCGTCGCAGGGCGAGGGGTACCAGGGGCTGGCCTTCACTTACGAAAAGCTGGGTGACATGGGAACCGCGGTGTACTACTGGACCCGCGCCTATGATTCCGCGCCCGACAACGCCGAGATCGCCCGGGGATTCGGCGTGGCGCTCATGCGGTCCGGCCAGCTGTCCAAGGCGGCCTACTACCTGCGCCAGGCCCTTGAACACCTGCCCGAGTGGCCGGAGGCCCGGATGGAACTGGGCGAGATCCTCCGGCGCATGAACGAGGATCGGGACGCCGTGACCGAGCTCCTGCGGGGCTTGAGGGTCAAGCAGAGGCCCGATGGGCTGGTGAGCCTTTCGCGCATCCATCTCAAGTACCGCGAGCCCCGCAAGGCCCTCGTCCACCTCCAGCGGGCGCTGACGCTGGCGCCCGAGTACGCGCCGGCGCACCATGTCCTGGGGCTGACGCTCACCGCGCTCGGGGAGTGGGCCGAGGCATCCGCCCAGTTCGAGCGCGCCTACGCGCTGGAGCCGGACAACATGGAGTACGCGATGGATTCCGCCGCGGGTCTGGCCCACGTGGGCAAGGACCTGGACCGGGCCTACCGGCTGGCGGCGGCCGTCCGGATCAAGGAGCCCAACCTGCCGCGCGCCTTCCATGTCATGGGCTGGACCCAACTGCTCCAGGGCAAGCACCTGGATGCCTTTGCCGAACTCGAGAAGGCCCGGACCCTGCTCGAGATGCGCGGCCTGCCCGAACCCTGGGCGGCCGAGATGTACGAGCACCTGGCGCAGTGCTACACGGCGATGAATGACGCCATGATGGCCCGGGAAATGTACAGCCGGGCGCTGGAAGCCGATCCGGGGCGGCGCGAGGAGTGGCTGAAGCGCGCCCAGGCCCTGAACGGCTGAAGGCCATCGTATAATGGCCCCCGTCATGTCCGTAACCACCGCACTGGCCGCCGACCTCGTCCTGGACGCCCACGCCCTGTTGGGGGAGGGGGCGATCTGGCACGCGCGGAAGAACCTCCTGTACTGGATTGATATTGATCCCGGCCTCGTCCATCTCTACGACCCGGTCACCGGGAAGGACCGCACGCTGTCCGTGGGCCAGCCGATCGGGACCATCGTGCCGCGTGCGCGGGGCGGGGCGGTGGTCGCCCTGCGCGACGGGTTCGCCGCGCTCGATCTGGAGACCGGGAAGCTCGATCTGATCGCTGATCCCGAGGCCCATCTCACGGGCAACCGGTTCAATGACGGCAAGTGCGATCCCCGCGGCCGGTTCTGGGCGGGGACACTGGGCAGGGACCCGGGCGCCCTGTACCGCCTTGATGCCGACCTCTCGGTCCACAGGATCTTCGGCGAGGTGAAGTGCTCCAACGGGATCGTATGGAGCCTGGACCGGAAGACCATGTGGTACATCGACACGGGGACGGGCCGGGTGGACGCGCTGGACTATGACGATGCCACGGGTGCCGTGACCAACCGCCGGCCGCTCATCACGATCCCCCCGGCCGAGGGCCATCCCGACGGCTCCACCCTGGACGCGGAAGGCCACCTGTGGGTCTGCCTGTGGGACGGCGGGGCGGTGGTCTGCTTCGATCCCGCGACGGGCAAGGAACTGCGCCGGGTGAAACTCCCGGTCAGGAAGATCACCTCCTGCGCCTTCGGCGGCCCAAAGCTCGACACGCTCTACATCACGACCTCCCGGCACGGCATCGGGCCGGAGGGTGACCCGCAACAGCCGCATGCCGGCGGGCTCTTCAAGTGTGTGCCCGGCGTCGTGGGGCTTCCGGCCCCGGAGTTCGCGGGATGAATGACATCATGAGTGACCGGTTCAAGGGCCAGGTGGCCATCGTCACCGGCGGTGCCGAGGGCATCGGCCGCGCCGTGGCGCGGCGGCTGGCGCAGGAAGGCGGCAAGGTCGTCATCTTCGACCGCAACATCGAACTCGCGGAAAAGACCCAGGTCGAATTCGCCAGGGAGAACCTGCGCATCCTGGCGATCAAGGTGGATGTGTCCCAGCCGGAGATGGTCATCGCGGGCGTCCAGCGGGTCATGAACGCCGCCAAGCGCCTCGATGTCATGGTGAATTGCGCGGGACTGCCGGGGCCAACCAACACGAAGATCACGGATTATTCCGCGGCCGATTTCGACCGGGTGGTCCATGTCAACCTGCGCGGCTCCTTCCTGATGGCGAAGTACTGCATCCCGCCCATGCTGGAAAACAACTACGGCCGGATCCTCCTGTTCGCGTCCATCGCGGGCAAGGAGGGCAATCCCGGCATGATCGGCTACTCGGCGTCCAAGGCGGGCGTGATCGGCATCGTGAAGGCGCTGGGCAAGGAGTTCGCCGAGACCGGGGTCATCGTGAACGGGGTCGCCCCGGCGGTGATCCAGACCCCGCTCCTGGACCAGGTGAAGCCCGAGCAGTTGAAGTACATGGTGGAGAAGATCCCCATGAAGCGCGTGGGCACGGTGGACGAGGTGGCCGCCCTGGCCACCTGGGTCGTCTCGCGCGAGTGCTCGTTCACCACCGGATTCACCTTCGACCTCTCCGGGGGCCGCGCGACCTACTAGGTCAGAGCCACCGCTTCGTGCGGCGGCAGTAGGCCCTGTACTTCGCGCCGAACTTCCGTTCGAGGTTGCGCTCCTCGTAAGGAACGAAGAGCGTGTTCATCGTGAGGACGAATGCCACGGGTGCCACCAGCATGACGGGCGCGCGCAGGGCCAGGGCCAAACCGGTCTGCACGCAGGCGAATCCGAGATAGATGGGATTGCGCGTGAACCGGTACGGACCTCCGCGGAGCAGGACGCTCGGCTTGCCGGACGGGTCCAGCGTGGTGTCGGCCTTCCGAAACCGGACGATGGCACTGGCCATCAGCAGGATGCTCACCGCCAGCACGCCGACGCCGGTCCGGCCCGCCCATTCCGGGAGAATGCACGCCGGCGGCACGAAACGCTGGCCCAGGTAGGCAAGGACCAGGTAGGAGAGGGCGAAGAACGGCGGCTTGATGCGCGGCACGGGAAAATCATAGCAATTCACCGTGCTACGATGGGCGCTCGTGGCGAACATTGTGATCCTGGGCGGTGGGTTCGGCGGGCTTGCCGCGGCCACGGAGCTCGCGCGCCAGGCAGCCGGGGAACACCGGATCACCCTGGTGGACCGGAAGGACTGGTTCCAGATGGGGCTGGCCAAATTATGGACCCTGGTGGGCTCGCGCCGGCCTGAAGATGGGCGGGGGGACCTTTACCGGCTGGCGGCGCGCGGAATCCGGTTCATTCGGGGCGACGCGCGCGCGCTCGTGCCCGCCGATCG